>DMRT01000167.1 GCA_003455235.1 Chitinophagaceae bacterium | reverse complement strand
AATAAAATTTTAAGTTAGAAAATGGGGGAAAGACCAGCTGATCTTCTTTCTAAAACTACTATGGTATTAATCAATGGTATACGGGCAATGAGTATCTGCCCGGGCAGGTTTATTAAATGCAGGTATAAGAAGGTATCTGCAAAACCACGATGATGATGCTGAAAAAAAAGCAGGCTAACTACAAACTATAAACCATGTGCCACAAACTACAAACTACCTCCCCTCCATAAACCGCATCAAATTCTTCCTCGCCCCGTTCTGTATCTTCCGCTGGAAAAAACGGTTCCAACCGAGTAACCAGCCCATGAATCCAAGTGCCTGGCTGGCCCATTTGTGCAGGCTGAAAGCGTCGCTGTGCTCAATGATCTTTCCATCGGCAAAGCGCATATTGGCCCTGATTTTATTCACCACTTTGCGGCCCGTTTTAGAAAAGGTATAGGTGGCTGTCCAGTCGCAGGTGCTGTATTCTTCATCCAGGTGCTGTATGTTGCCATAGGTAAGTGAAAAGTCTTTGGCATTTTTACAAAGCATCTCCCACATACTCTTCGCCTCCGCTCCTCTTAACAGTCCGAATGCCGGGTCAAAAAAAATAACATCATCGCTGTAGCAGGCCGTCATACCCCGGGAATCAAGCTTTTGAAAAGAAGAATAGAAATTATTGATGAGTTCGTCGCGGTTTGGCATGATTGAACGGTTAGTTTCATTAAATTTAACACTCTAATTCTTAGCAAATGAAAAAATATTTCATCTCCTTCGCTCTTTTTCTCTTTCTTGTTTCTGGCATACAAGCACAAAATGCAGACTCTGCCTGGGTACGTGAAAATTATTACAAGATCGAACGGATGATCCCCATGCGTGACGGCATCAGCCTGTTCACGGCATTTTATATCCCGAAGGATTCATCGGAGAAGCATCCCATCCTGTTCAACCGCACCCCATATACCTGTCAGCCATACGGGGAAGACAAATTCAGCCCGCGCCTCTACATGACCTATTGGATGAATTACCTCAAGGAAGGGTATATCATCGCCATACAGGATGTACGCGGCAAATGGATGAGCGAAGGCGATTTCATCGATATCCGTCCATTCAACCCCGGTAAAAAAGGAAAAGACTTTGATGAAGCAAGTGATACCTATGATGCCATTGACTGGATGATCAACAACATTCCCGGCAATAATAAACGGGTGGGTGTGTTTGGTATCTCGTATCCCGGCTTCTACTCCACCATGGCGGCACTAAGCGGCCACCCGGCATTAAAGGCCGTAAGTCCGCAGGCACCGGTTACCGAATGGTTCCTCGGTGACGACTTTCACCACAACGGCGCCTTTGCCCTGATGGATGGATTCAGCTTTTACAGCGGCTTTGGTAAACCAAGACCCAAACCCACCACACAGGTAAGTCCGGGTTTCGATTTTAAGTCGCAGGACAATTATGATTTCTATCTTAAAAACGGCGCCCTGAAAAATTTTGCCAGACTCATGGGCGACAGCATCGCTTTCTGGAAAGACCTGTATGATCATCCGAATTACGACGACTGGTGGAAAGCCCGCAACCCGATGAACTTTGTAAGCAATGTTAAGCCTGCTATGCTTGTAGTAGGCGGGTTGTTTGATGCCGAAGACTGTTATGGCGCCTGGAACCTATACAAGGCCATTGAAGTAAAAAGCAGGAACACCGATAACCGGCTGGTGATGGGTCCGTGGTTCCATGGTGGCTGGGGTGGCCGTGGTGATGGAAGTTATTTAGGCAACGTTCGTTTTGGAAAGAAAACAGCTGAATACTATCAACGTAATATTGAGATCCCTTTCTTCAACTTTTATTTAAAGCTGAGGGGCACGGTGAGCGAGATCGCCGAAGCAAGCATTTTCTTTACCGGTGAAAACGAATGGAGAAGATATGAGGTATGGCCGCCGAAGGATATGACATCAACTGCCCTTTATCTTTCTGCCGGCGAATCTCTGTCTTTTGCCCCGTTGACGGATAAAGCAAAACTGGAATTTAAAGAATATGTAAGCGACCCGGCGCATCCTGTTCCCTATACCGAAGATGTTCACTTCGGCAGAACCAGGGAATACATGACCGATGACCAGCGCTTTGCCAGCCGCCGTACCGATGTGCTCACCTACAGTACGGATGTGCTTACCGAAGACCTCACCGTAGGCGGCCCCCTGGTGGCCGACCTGATGGTGAGCCTTTCCACCACCGATGCCGACTTTGTGGTGAAGCTCATTGATGTTTTCCCCGACGAATTCAAATACGATGAGAAAGAAATGGGTAAAGGAAATGGCCTTAACTACCCGATGGGCGGTTACCAGATGCTGGTGCGTGGCGAGATCATGCGGGGCAAGTTCAGGAACAGTTTTGAAAAACCCGAGCCATTCGTTCCCGGCAAGATCACGGAAGTGAAATACACAATGCCTGATGTGGCACATACGTTCAAGAAAGGGCACAAACTGATGATACAGGTGCAGAGCAGCTGGTTCCCCATTATGGACAGGAACCCGCAGAAATTTGTTGACATCTATAAATGCGACGACAGCGATTTCCAAAAATCCAGCATCCGCATCTATGAGAATAGTAAGATCCTTTTACCTGTATTGAAATAAGGATGTTGGGTTAAAGCCCGGTAATGTATACCATGCATTGCCCCGGGCTTAAGCC
>DMRT01000257.1 GCA_003455235.1 Chitinophagaceae bacterium | reverse complement strand
ATTCATCCCGAAGAACAATACGCCCTGCGTGCCCTGAAATCCGGCGCCTCCGGCTACCTCAGTAAGGACACGGCACCCGATGAACTGGTGAAAGCCGTTAAAAAAGTACTGCTCGGAAAAAAATACATCTCCCAGTCCATTGCCGAAAAACTGGCCGACTCTTTTTCTTCCAACTCCACCAAGCAGCTGCACGAAACACTCAGCGACCGGGAGTTTGATGTAATGAAATTACTGGCCAATGGTAAATCTGTTTCTGATATCGCCGAGATGATGTCGCTGAGCGTAACCACCGTAAGCACCTACCGGGCCCGGGTAATGGCCAAGATGAACCTGAAGTCGAACTCCGACCTTACGAAGTATGCCATCGAGAACAAGCTGATCTGACCGGTACGCCAACACCTCTTGTAGTACTAAAGCCACAACATCCACAGCGCTTTAACTACATATACCCCTTGCAGTTTACCTAACTTGCTCGAGCTTTTAGAAGTATGCTCAAGCCTGAAACGAAAAGAAACTCACTGTTAATAGTGGATGATTCAATACTGATTGTTCAGCGCCTGAGCCATTTACTGAAAGAAGCCAGAATCGTGAAGGAACTGTACACCGCAGAGAATTACAACGAAGGGGTGAAGATCATCACAGAGAAAAAACCAGGAATCGTATTGCTGGATATCCAGCTGCCCGGCAAAAACGGGATCGACCTGCTGAAATGGATTGTAGCCGAACACCCTGCAATAAAAGTGGTGATGATCAGCAACCAGGCGAGTGAACATTACCAGCGCCTGTGCCGGCAGATCGGGGCAATTGGCTTCATTGACAAATCGAAAGACTTTGACCTTGTTCCCCAACTGATCGGGGAACTGTAAGCGGAGAAAATATTGATACTATGATTAACCCCCGATGTATGAATGGCCTTATAACTTAATGAAAAATCAACCTTACTGAATTATCCAGGTTCCATGAATGCACTAAACAGGCATGAGTAAACTTCCCGGGGATTTTGATGAAAGCCAACCATCAGGATCCCCGGTTTCTTTTTAGATCAGTTGTAGATGCGTTCCACCGCAGCCTTGTATTTTTCCATGATCACCTTGCGTTTTAATTTCAATGTAGGTGTCAGTTCACCGCTGTCAATGGTCCACTCGTTGGGCAGCAACTCAAATTTTTTTATCTGCTCCACGTGGTTGAAGAATTTATTGAAGGAGTCCACGAGTTCTTTATACAGGTCCAGTACTTTCGGGTTGTGCACTGCATCTTCGGCAGTGGTAAACGGAATGCCTTTGTGCTGCATCCATTCTTTGAGGTTGGGCAGTGAAGGAACGATCAGCGCTCCTACAAACTTCTGCTCGGCGCCCACCACCATCATCTGTTCAACAAAGGGTGATTCCTTCATTTTGTTTTCGATGGGCTGCGGGGCCACGTATTTGCCACCGCTGGTTTTAAACAGTTCCTTTTTGCGGTCGGTGATCTTTAAAAATTTTCCTTCTTCAAAAATGCCGATGTCTCCGGTATGCAGCCATCCATTGATGATGGTTTCGGCAGTCAGGTCGGGCCGCTTGTAATATCCCATCATCACGCTGGGCCCCTTCACACAGATCTCTCCATCGGGTTCCAGCTTTACTTCCTGTCCTTCTATCACCGGGCCTACGGTTCCAAACCGGGTTCCGTTCTTTGTCTTCCGGTTTACGCTGATCACGGGACTGTTCTCTGTTGGTCCGTATCCTTCATAAATGGGGATGCCGGCAGCGGTAAAAATGCGGATCAGTCTTACCTGGCAGGCAGCGCCGCCGGTAACAATCAGTTTTATATTTCCACCCAGGCCTTCCCGCCATTTGCTGAAGATGATTTTATTGGCCAGTGCCAGTTGTACATTATACCAGATGCCTTTTGATTTGATGTTATCGTATTCATTCGCCAGGGCCACCGACCAGTAAAACAATTTCTTTTTTATGCCGGTAAGTTCAGCCCCTTTGGCCATGATCTTTTCATAGGTTTTTTCCAGGAGCCTCGGTACAGTGGAAAAAAGAGTGGGCCTTACTTCTTTCAGGTTTTCGGCAATGGTATCCAGGCTTTCAGCATAGTAAACCGAAATGCCGCTGTATATATATATAGCAGAAACCATCCGCTCAAAAATATGGTTGAGGGGTAAAAAGCTGAGGGCCCTGGCCGAAGTGTCTTCTTCAAACGGGAAACTCTTTACGGAATTCAGTACGTTGCTCACAATGTTTCGGTGGCTCAGCATAACTCCTTTGGGAGTACCGGTGGTACCGGACGTATAAATGATCGTTGCACAGTGTTCGGCCCGGATGCTCTTTTTGATTTCTTCCAGTTGCGTCTGTTCAGCGGCACTGGTTGCCTGCAGCAGTGTTTTCCAGTAGTCCACACCCGGCAGTTCATCAAAGCTGTAAACTTTTTTCAGGCTGGGAACCCGGGTACGGATATTGTTCACTTTATCCAGGATATCCTGTCCGCTCACAAAAACATATTTTACGGCGGCATCGTTGAAAATAAACTCCAGTTCGTTAACGTTGGTGGTGGGATAAATGGGGCAGAGGGCAGCGCCGATCTGCTGGCAGGCGAAATCGAGCATCAGCCATTCAGGCCGGTTCTTGGAGATAAGGGCAATCTTATCCTGGTTCTCAATCCGCATATCGTTTCCGCTTACGCCCAGCCTGAGCAGTCCGGTACTGAGTTGGTTTACCAGGTTCTTTACTTCGGCGGTGCTGTACGATATCCATTGCCCGTTTTCTTTTCCGCAGAACATGTCTTTCTTGGGAAAATGGGTCAGCTGGTGATCAACAAAATCAAATATTCTTGATTGTTCATTCATAAGCAATCGTTGGTTGTGCAGGCATGGTCGGTTATCGCTGCTGGTTCTTCAGCTTTTCGTATTCCCTTTCGGTAAGGGTGTCTTTATCGGTTTTATATGCCTTGATGAATTTAAAAAAAAGTCCGATGCCCAGGCCCAGCATTACCCAAAGAGGCCAGGGTGTTCCACCGTTGAACCCATGGCGGCCGGTGGTGAAGAACCAAACGGCCCAGCAGATAACAGCAATTACCACAAAGCCCACCAGGCTGTCCTGGAAGTCGGCGCGGCGTCTGGCTATCTGCCATAATTTTTCATCACGTTGCTCTTCCATAAAAAAATAATTTAGAAAGACAAGTTAATGAAAAAACCGGATTTTCCCCCAGGGGTATGATTTAGTGATAGTATTGTCCGGTGCTCATCTTGAACACCCGGTTTTTCTGGAAGCGCCCCAGTTCATTGTATTCTTTTGTATGCGTATTGATCCAGTTCTGGTAGGCCGGTAAATTCTGTGCGGCGGCAAATATCCATTGGTTGTATGCTTCAAACAGCCCGTCCTGCAGGAGTTGTTTCTGCAGGTCGAATAATTTATGCGGAAACTTAGCTGCATTGGCAGGATACCAGTCGAGGATAAACCGGGTACGGATCATGGTGAGAGTTTCGGCATTAATGCCGGCCGATGCCACCGAGCTCTGCTTGTTCATGGTGCTTAAAAAGGCGGCCACAAAACTGTTCTTTTCCGGGTTGTGTTTTTCCAGGTTGGCATCGGTGAATAATTTTTTATATCCTTCCACCAGTAAATTTTTTACTTCTGCTGCATTGGCGCTTTGCGGATCCATGTTCAGGAATATTTCTCCATAAATGAGGCTCCATACTTTATCTGTACTCAGGTAGTAGTACCGGGCAGCATTGTAATAGTTTCCGGGATACGACGGATCGGATTCGATTCCTTTTTCCCATTGTTTGATGGCGGTAACATCTCCCTGCGACCAGAGCAACCTGCCCAGTTCGTTATACAAGGCTCCGTTGGCAGATACTTTTTTGATTCCTTTCCGGTATGTTTTTTCCGCTTCCTTCGGCTGATCAAGCGCTATATAGGCATCGCCGGCTATCTGGTAGCAATGATCATCGGCCGCTTCTTTCTCTATCACCGGCTTCAGCACATCCAGCACCTTGTTGTAATCTTTTACATAATAATAATTCAGGGCCAGGTCTTTTGAAAATTCCATGTTACCCGGCTGCAGTGCAAGGGCCCGGTTAAGAACGAGGATGGCATTGTTGTAATCACCCTGCTGCATGTAATTACGGGCTGTTTTGTGCAGCTCGGCTGCATCCTGTGAGAAGGATGAAATACACAGCAATGCGGAGAAAATAATTAGTACTATTGTTCTTTTCATATCGTAAAAATAGGAATATTAAATAAGCATTGTTCTGGTTTTAATCTGTATTTTTAATTCGTAACCCCTATTGTATGGATAGCTTTGAAGCTTATTTCCACCAGTTGAAAGAAACACCTCCGGAAAATATAACAGAATTTTCTCATCGGGGTAAACTGGAAACACTCCTTAATGAATTGGCCCCCAAAACTATAAAAGTACTAATGGAGCCCCGCCGGGAGAGGGGTATTGGCGCCCCGGATTTTCAAATTAGCTCCCGGGGTTTAATTTTAGGGTATGTCGAGAACAAGGCGCTGGATGGTGAACCGCTTGACAAAACTCTAAAAGGTGATCAATTAAAGAAATATCAACAACTTTCCGGAAACATACTGCTTACTAATTACATAGAATGGATTTTAGTACGGGATGGAAAGCCTGTGATGAGGGAGTCGCTTTGTTACCGCTACGACCTTGAAAACAAAAAATCAAAACTCAGTAAGGAAAGGGTACAGGCTGTAGCCCTGCTTATCCAAAAATTCTTTGATGCTCAGCCAGAAGTCATCAGCAGCGCTAAAAAACTGGCAGAAGCGTTGGCTATTAGGGCAAAGATGTTGAAAGGATATTTGCTGGAAGAACTAATAAGACAAGAGAAGGAGCATCAGGAGGGAAGGTTATATGAACTGTATAAAAGTTTTAGGGACTATGTATTTCATGAACTGGAACTGGAACAATTTGCTGATGCCTTTACCCAAAATCTCGTATACGGCTTGTTTCTTGCCCGGCTGAATGCTGATACCAAAGAAAAAGAAATCAACCTGTATAATGCTATTAAATATATACCCACTTCGTTCGAGCTGATTAAAGAACTGGTAGACTTTTTAAAAGAACTCGACAAGGAAGAATATCTTGCTGCCCGATGGATTGTAGAGGAAGTAATCAGCATCATTAATAATCTCGACCTGCCTTCCATTAACCGTAGCCTTTTCTACCGTATCAGCAAAAACAAAAATCTGTTTAACGAAACTGAAATAAGCTATCGTGACCCCTTTGTGTATTTCTACGAATACTTCCTCGGCGTATACGATAAAAACCTACGGAAAAGCAAGGGTGTTTATTATACCCCGCCGCCTATAGTGCACTTTATTGTAAATGCTGTGCAGCATGTCCTAAAAAATACGTTCCGGTTTCATGAAGGTCTGGCCGATGAACGGGTGACCGTATTAGATTTCGCTACCGGTACCGGAACATTTTTGCTGGAAATTTTTGAACAGATTTTTGAAAGCATCCCTAAAAATGCCGGCAACAGGGAACAACTAATAAAGGAAAGGCTGCAGAAAAACATGTACGGCTTTGAATACCTGATTGCCCCTTACACGGTGGCGCATTTAAAACTAAGTCAGTATCTGAAGGAAAACGGCTATAGCCTCCAACCCAATGAAAGGCTGCATATTTACCTTACCAACACCTTGGAGCCTGCCGACCTCGTAACCCAACAAATTCCTTTTCTACCTGCCCTTACGCAGGAGGGTCGGAATGCACAGGTGATTAAAAACAAACATGTACTTGTAATAACCGGCAACCCGCCTTATAGCGGAATAAGTAAAAATAAAGGAGAGTGGATAAGCAACCTGATAGAAGATTATAAGAAACTGGAGGGTGGCGAATGGAAGGAAAGAAAACACTGGCTGGGAGATGACTATGTAAAATTCATACGTTTTGCCCAACATAAAATGGAGTGTGAAACAGTTTGGGACGAAAAAGCACAGGCGTATAAAGATATCTCAAACGAAAAAGATGGTATTGTAGCCATTATTACCAACCACAGTTTTTTAGACAATCCCACATTTAACGGCATGCGGCAAAGCCTGCTAAAAACATTTGATGAACTATATTTTCTGAACCTCCATGGTAACTATAATCAAAACGAAAAAACGCCCGATGGTGGAAAGGATGAAAATGTATTTGATCAAATAAGGCAGGGCGTATCAATCAATATTTTTGTAAAAAAGAAGGGTTCTCCTAAAAAGGTATATTATGCAGACTGGTGGGGAGAACGGGAGGAAAAATATAAGCTAGCATGGGAAAGTAGTTTCAAGGAAGTAAATTGGCAAGAACTGAAGCCCAACTTTCCCTTTTATTTTTTCGTGCCAAAGAGCGAGCTGAATAGGGAAGAGTATGAAAAGTATTGGAAGATTGATGAAATTTTCAAAGAACAAGTAACTGGTATAATTACTTCTAGAGATTCTTTTGCTATTGGTTTTTCAAAGAAGGAGGTAGAGGATAATATCAAAAAATTTATAGATTTTAAATTTTCTGATGATGATGTACGAAATGAATTGAAACTTAGGGATACCCGAAGCTGGAAACTAGGCCCAATGCGAAGAGTTATGTCAGGTTTAGATAATCGGGATGCAAACTTTGAAAAAATTCACTACCGCCCTTTTGATAAGCGGGATATATTTTATCATGATAGCGCTGTAGATTGGGGCAGGTGGGAATATGTCAAACATTTATTAAAAGGCGAAAACATCGGTTTGATTTCTATGCGTCAATACGCCTATGATGTTTTGGATTATTGCTATTCATTCGTATCAAAAGATATGATCGATAACCGTACATTTATCAGCAATAAAGGAACAGCAAGTCTGTTTCCATTATTTCTTTATGAAAAAACTAACGGCAAGGAAGATAAAAAGGTAAATTTCACTCCTGCCTTTTTTAATTACCTGAAGGAACAATACAATGATCAATCTCCCGAGCAGATGCTCGGCTATATTTATGCTATATTGTACAGCCCATCTTATCGAAAAAAATACGCTGAGTTTTTAAAAAGTGATTTTCCCCGCATACCTTTTACTGCAGATAAAAATCTGTTCGATGTATTAAGCGATCTTGGAGCCGAACTAATTGCTTTGCATATAGCCGAAAATGAAGGAGATGAATGGCAAGGCCATAGCCGGAGTGAATTTGACATATTTATCACCAAACAAAGCGACAAACAGCAAGTGGGCAGTTATATCGGCAGCGGCAAAGGTAATAAGGTGGATGAAGTACGGTTTGAATTGCTGAAAGAACATGATATGCCGGAAAAGATACTCCAGCAACTGATGCCCTATGAAAAACACTGGGGTCGGGTGTACATAAGTAAAAATAAATACTTCAATCTGGTGCCACTGTCGGTATGGCACATGCAGATTGGGGGTTACCAGGTGCTGGAAAAATGGTTAAAAGACAGGAAGGGGAGGGAATTATCAGCAGCTGAAATAAAACATTATCCACAAGTAATAAAAACATTGTGCACTACACAGCATTTAATGAAACAAATAGATAGCTTTACAGCCCAATGGATATAAGCAAACTGACCCAGCATCACATCGTTTTTCTTCCTCATCCGGAGGTAGATAATTATTATTGCTTAGACTACCCGATGGACAATGACGTGGAATATTATTTTCGTACTTATATGCCCATGCACAACAACGGCCAAGTTTTTTTACCTGCCTTTGCCCTACCGATTGACAAAAGCATTAATCCTAATGATTTTATAGAATATCTTCAAGTGGAATTTGCTACCAGTCATATAAAAATCGGTGACAATACAGCGGACTATCTTTACCGGGACTTTTACGAATTCAAAACTTTTCAGGATCATGAGCTGTGGGTAAAAAAATACCAGCAGCATAAAGAAGCCAAACGCCGTTTTTGGTTGCTACAACATAAAGAAGAAAAAATACAAGACTCAGTTCAAAAGTCTCTTTTTGACTAAAACCTATAGTATTTAACTATAATTCTCCCTTGTTTCATTCGTTGTCGATCAGGTGTGTAAGCAACCCATCCCTCAGTTTTGGTTCGAACCAGGTGCTTTTAGGGGGCATCACGTTTCCGCTGTCGGCAATGTCGAACAGTTGCTGAATGCTTACGGGGTGCAGACTGAATGCCACAGCCATCTCACCACTGTCAACCCGTTTTTCCAACTCACCCAGCCCGCGGATACCACCCACAAAATCGATGCGCTTATCCGTGCGTTGATCTTTGATGCCCAGTACCGGGTCCAGTAAATTATCCTGCAGGATGGTTACATCCAGTACCCCGATGGGATCGTTGCTGTATGTTCCTTCGAGGGCGGTTAATTGATACCATTGTTTACCAAGGTACATTCCAAATTCGTGAAGACTGGCCGGGGAAAGGGCGCCCGTTGTTTTTTTAAAAGCAAATTTATTGCTGATGGCCTGCAGGAAATCGGTTTCGCTCAGCCCGTTCAGGTCCACCACCACCCGGTTATAATCCATGATGTGCAGTTGGTTTGACGGGAACAGGGTGGTAAGAAAATGATCGGCCCCTTCCTGTGCCGCATCACCCAGTGCAGCCCGTACTTTAGCTGCCGAAGCAGCCCGGTGATGGCCATCGGCAATATACGTGCAGGGAACTTTTTCTTTAAAGAGCGATGATATTGTTGCGATGGTATCATCGTCATTTACTATCCAGATGGTATGGCGTATCTCATCAGCGGCGGTAAAATCGTACACCGGGCTTTTCTTTTTCCAGTTGTTGATGATGTCGTCGATCTCCGTCACATTACGGTAGGCCAGGAAAACATTACCGGTTTGGGCGCCGGTTGTTTTAATATGATTAATGCGGTCCTTTTCTTTTTCCGGGCGGGTAAACTCATGCTTTTTCACCAGGCCGTTCTCGTAATCATCTACAGAACTTCCGCAAACCAGGCCTGTCTGGCTTCGGCCATGCATGACCAGCTGGTATATATAATAACATGCTTTGTTTTCCCGGAACAGGATATTGCGGCTGATGAAGGCATCCAGGTTCTCCTTGGCCTTATCGTATACTTCCTGCGAATGGATATCGGTGGTATCGGGCAGGTCAATCTCGCTTTTGGTGATGTGTAAAAAACTGGCGCTGTTTCCCCGGGCTTCCACTTTTGCTTCCTGGCTGTTGAGTACATCATAGGGGCGGGATGCCACCTGCTTTGCCAGGTCTGCTGCAGGCCGCAGTGCTTTAAACGGGTGAATGGTGATCATGTATCGTCGGTTGTCTGTTGTAAATGTATTGAAATTGTTTAAGCATGCTGCCCGGCAAATTCTCTCATCAGTTCAGCGAGCACCTGCACACTTTCCAGCGGCAATGCGTTATATAATGATGCCCTGAATCCACCCACCAGGCGGTGACCTTTGATGCCCACGATGCCCTGCTCTTTAGTGAATTGTAAAAAGGATTGTTCCATCGACGGATCGTTCATTACAAAACAAACATTCATTTTGCTGCGGTCATCCTTATTAACGGTTCCTTTAAACAGCGGGTTTTCATCCAGTGCCTGGTATAATAAAGCAGCTTTTTCATTGTTCCGTTTTTCAATGGCTGCCACGCCGCCCTGCTCCTTCAGCCACCGTAGCGTGAGCATACATACATAAATGGCAAATACCGGCGGTGTGTTCAGCATTGAACCTTCTTTAATGTGGTTGCGGTAATCGAGTATGGTTGGAATGGTTCGTTTTACCTTACCCAGAATATTCTTATTTACCACTACCAGGTTCACACCGGCAGCGCCTACATTTTTTTGAGCGCCTGCATAGATCAGGTCGAAGGAATTGAAATCCATCTCCCGGCTCAGGATATCACTGCTCATATCCGCCACCAGGCTGTTGCTGGTTTTGGGAATCTTTTGCCACTGGGTGCCGTAAATGGTATTGTTGGTGGTGATATGCAGGTATTTGGCATCATTGGGTACGGCAAAATCCTTTGGTATATAGGTGAAGTTGCTTTCCTTGCTGCTGCATACCACTTCCACTTTTCCAAAAAGCTTTGCTTCTTTAATGGCCTTGGTGCTCCATACGCCGGTATCGGTATATGCGGCGGTTTCTTTGTCATCGAGCAAATTCATGGGTACCTGCATAAACTGGGTGGAAGCGCCCCCGTGGAGGAACAGTACTTCATGGTCATCATCCAGGTTCATCAGTTCTTTCACCAGCGCCCTGGCTTCGTCCATCACTTCCTGGAACAGCGGGGTACGGTGACCGATCTCTAAAATAGAAAGCCCGGTACCGTTATAATCAAGAACGGACCTTGAGGCTTCTTCAAAAACTTCTTTTGGTAAGATGGATGGGCCTGCATTAAAATTGTGTACCACGTAAAAGGGATTAACTGGTCAAATAATCTGAACGGCAAAAATACCCAAAACCAAACAAACCATAAGGTTTTAAAAACCTTCGAGGTTTACTCTTTTCGTCCGATTATTTCACTGCCTGAAGTCCATTGGCGGTTGAGTTGTTCAAATTCGCGGAGGTCCGCATCCGTAAATGAATGCCCGGCCAGTACTTTCAGGTCTGGCTGCCCGGCATTAACCCAGGCGGTATACCAGAAGGAGGCGATGGCCCAGATGGATTGCCGCATGCGGCGCTCGGTCATGTCATGTAGTTTTTTATTGTACGCAACCGTATAAGCCGCCGAATACTGCCGCAGTGTGTTGCCATTGCGTTGTTCAAACGCATACTTCCTGTCATCGGGGAATTGCCTGCTGAGTTCTTTTTCAAAATGCAATACTGAATCGGCGGCAAGGGCGCTTTCCAGCACACGCTTCCAGGTAAAATCGGCCGGGTTGCTGATGTAGGAAGCTTTGCCGATTAGGAAATCGAATTGTTTTTCGGCCAGCAATTCCGGAATCCGGCTTTCCCAGAAACCATGAATACCGTGCTGGTTGCTGAACTGTCCGTTGTGGTTGCTGCAGGCATGCAGCGGTACATGGGCATCGCTGATGTAATGCCCGATCTCGGCGCTGTTTTTCATGATGGCGCTGAAGTTTTTTGTTCTGAATGCATCGGTGAGGCGGCTCAGCATGGTTTGAATATGCCAGGGAACAATGCCGTGCTTTTTTAAAGAGTCTTCTCCAAATTTGGCTACGGCATCCACCCATTTCCTCGGCAGCGCTGTATATGGATATTCACCATACTGATCGATATCAATGTAATGCCGGGGTGCTTCATTGGGTATGGCGTACCTTCTTTTATCCGGATCCACGGCGTGTTCAGCCAGGAAGCTGATGTTGGGTTTGTACAGCAGCATCATTTCGGGCGGCAGCAAAAAAACCGCATAGTAATTGATCTTTTGGTGGGCATAAAATCCCCAGCAGTAAGATCGTACGGATGCCAGCAGCAGGGGGCAGGCCAGCAAAAAAACAGGGAAGGCTTTTTTCATGATGCATCAAGGCCTTCCAATTTCGGGCTATCGTTTCAGAATGTTGCGGTGTTTTTCCGGCTGAAAACGGGGATTTTACTTTTTAGTATCATCATCGTCTATATCGGTTACGCCGCCGCTCACGGCAAACTTCATGGTCTGCGCCGCCGTGATGTGTTCAATCGGTTTTACCCGGTTTCTCGGAATCACATATACATTGCCGGCTACAGAATAAGCCATGGGAATGTATACTGTAACGTATTCGTTGAGGCCAAAATCATCCATCTCTTCCCGGGTAACAAACCCAAAACGCCATACGTCGTTGTCGTCTACATTGGCCAGCACGTGTTTGGTGAATTTTTTATTATCACCGGCAAAGGCTTCAAAAAAATCACGGGTGGTGGAATAAATATGTTTGATGCCGGGTGTTTTTTCCAGCAGTTTGTCGAAAAAATGGATAATCCGGGATGTAATGAAAAAGGAGCTGAAATACCCGATCAAAATCAGGATCACAATGATCAGCAAAAAACCGATGCCGTAGTTCTGCACCCGAACCACACCCTGGGCGTCGGTATAGGTAAAGATGGGAATCAGGCTGTCGATGGTGGTTACCGCCCAAAAAATGGCATAGGCTGTAATGGTCACCGGGGCCAGCACCAATAATCCCTGCAGGAAGTACTGGAATATCTTTTTGTACCGGAAATCTCTTTTCATGGTGGTTGATTTTGTTACTCAAAGATAACTGATTGATTTTCCCTTTCCTGCGGATGTTCTTTTGTTTGCCGGAACCGCTGCCTGGCTGTTTTTTTGGGACAAAAGGCAAAAAAAGCTGATGGAAACTTTGGTTACATTTAAAGTTTCCATAGTTTTGCTCCCCGATTATGATAATACCAGACACAAAACAGCGCATTCAGAAGGCCGCCCACGACCTGGTGATCCAGTACAGCATCCGCAGCGTAAGCATGGATGATATTGCCGCCAACCTGGGCATGAGCAAGAAGACCATCTACCAGTACTTTAAAGACAAAGACGAGCTGGTGGAAGCCGTGGTGGATGATGTGATTGATACCAACCAGTGTATCTGCAACGACGACCGCCAGAAGGCCGACAACGCCATCCACGAAATATTCCTGGTGATGGACATGATGGTGGAGATGTTCAAGACCATGAACCCCTCCATTCTTTTCGACATGCAGAAGTATCATCCAACGGCGTTTAAAAAATTCCAGCAGCACCGCCACGAGTACCTCTACAATATGGTAAAGCTGAACCTGGAAAGAGGCATTGCGGAAGAACTATACCGGCCCGAGATCAACGTGGATACCCTGGCCAGGTACCGGGTGGAAACCATGCTGGTTGCCTTCAATCCCGAATTCCAGCGCAGCGTAAAACAAAGCCTGCTTGAAATTGAAAAAGAGGTCATCATTCATTTCCTCTTTGGTGTGGTAAGCCAGAAAGGATATAAACTGGTGTTGAAATACATGGAACAAAAAGAAAAAGCACAGCCCAAAAATGATAAGCAATAAAACAACAGCGATGAAAACAATCAAGAAGTATGGCCTGTTCCTCGTCGTCCTGTCGGTGATGAACACGGATGTAAATGCACAAAAGCTGAACTCCTTCACCGTAAAACAGGCGGTGGACTACGCCAAACAGAATTCGGTACAGGTAAAGAATGCCCTGCTGGATATACTTGTACAAAAGCAGGTGAACCGGGAGGTAACCTCCATTGCCATGCCGCAGATCGGTGGCACGGCCGGTATTACCGACTACATTGATATTCCCACCACCCTGGTGCCGGCCCAGTTTTTTGGTGGAAACCCCGGCGAGTTTGCCCCGGTAAAATTCGGTACCAAGTGGAATTCGAGTGTGTCACTGGCTTTGAGCCAGATTGTTTTTGACGGGCAGGTATTCATTGCCCTTAAAGCCCGCAACGGAACCATCAGCCTGCAGGAACGCATTGCCGAACTCACCGAAGAAAACATCCGGGCCAATGTATATAAAGTATATTATCAACTGGTGGCCGGAAAAGTGCAGATCGCATTGCTGGATGCCAACATGGCCCGGCTGGAAAAGTTAAAACACGATGTACAGATCATGTTCGATAACGGGTTTACCGAAAAAATAGATATCGATAAACTGTCGGTACAGATCGCTAACCTGCAAACAGAAAAATTAAAAGCCGATAATATGCTGCGCAACGGCTACTCAGGTTTGAAACTGCTGATGGGAATGCCCATCAAAGACAGCCTGGTTCTCACCGACACCCTCGATGACAACCAGATCAAAGACGGAGTGCTGGAAGCAAGCCAGTTTAAATACAGCGACCGCAGGGATTACCAGATATCTGACATCACCAACCAGCTCAATAAACTGAATGTACGGCGCTACAACCTGAGCCAGATACCCACGTTTTCGCTGGTAGGCAGTTACAGCAAACAGGCACAGCGTGATAAGTTCAACATCTTTGGTAAGGGCGACTGGTTCACCACCTCGTACATCGGCCTGCAGATGCACCTGCCCATCTTCAACGGGTTTTACCTGCAATCGAAAAAAAGCCAGGCCAGGCTGCAGCTGCAGAAAAGCCAGAACCAGACCGAAGCATTGAAAATAAGCATCGACCGGGAGCTGGAAAGCTCAAAGGATAATTTTGTTTCGGCCATCGCCACCATGGACTTTCAGAAAAAGAACATGGCACTGGCCGAAAAAGTGTACGAGCAAACAAAGAAAAAATACGAGATCGGCACCGGCTCGGCCACCGAAATCAACACGGCCCAGCTTGACCTGAAAACAGCACAAACCAATTACATCACGGCCTTGTATGAAGCCATCATAGCAAAAATTGACTTCTTAAAAGCTACCGGAAAACTTTAATACTAACAGACTAACTATACAACAGATGAAAAAAATCACCATCACCGCCCTTTCCGTTGCCACTGCCCTGATCATGGCTTCCTGCGGAAACAGTAATAAAGACGATGCTGCCATTATCAGCGATAAAAAGGCTGCCATCGAAAAATTAAAGGCAACCAATGCCCAAAACGAAATCGAACTGAAGAAACTGCAGGCCGAGCTGGAGAAACTCGACAGCAATACAGCCAATGCAGCCAAAATAAAACTGGTGTCGGCAGCGCCCGTTGCCATTCAGGATTTTAAACACTACATCGACCTGCAGGGGCATGTGGATGCAGAGAACATTTCCTACATCTCTCCCCGCGGTATGCCCGGCCAGGTTAAGGCTGTGCATGTGATACAGGGCCAGTACGTAAAGAAGGGACAGCTGTTGCTGAAACTGGATGACGCCATCATGCAGCAGCAGGTAACCGCAGCCCGCCAGCAACTGGAAGGCATCAAAACACAGTTATCGTTTGCACGCAATCTTTATCAGCGCCAGAAAAATCTCTGGGACCAGGGCATCGGTACCGAAGTGCAGCTGATCACCGCACGTACCAACGTGGAAAGCCTGGAAAACCAGCTGAAGTCGGCCGGCGAACAGGTGCAGGTAGCCGTGGAGCAACTGAAAACCGCCAATGTGTACAGCGATGTAAACGGCGTGGCCGATGTCGTGAACATCCGCGTGGGTGAAACCTTCCAGGGAATGACACAGGCGGGTCCGCAGATCAAGATCGTAAACACCAGCACATTGAAAGTGGTAACCAGCGTACCGGAGAATTACCTTACCCGGATGCACAAAGGTTCACCGGTGGAGATCAATATCCCCGATGCGAATAAAAAAGTGTCTTCCACTCTTTCGGTGGTAAGCCAGGCCATCGACATAACCCAACGCGGATTTATTGCCGAAGCAAAAATACCCAGCGACCCGGCACTAAAGCCCAACCAAACCGCAGTGATGCGCATACTGGATTACTCGGCTCCCAATGCCGTGGTGATACCGGTAAATATTGTACAGAGCGATGAAACCGGTAAATACGTATACCTGCTTACCACCGTGAACGGGAAGAGCGTGGTGAAAAAGCAAACCGTGGCCATCGGTGAAGTATACGGCAACAACGTGGAAATAAAAACCGGGCTGAAAGGTGGCGAGCAGCTGATCACCGAAGGATACCAGGCCCTGTATGAGGGACAGGTGGTGAGCGTGGTGAAATAAGTGAACAACAGAACCGAAAGATGAATAAAGAAAAACTGCTGACTACAAAATTATTTTATGAATAGCATTATAGAAGGAATATCAAAAAAGTTCAAGGAATTTGTCCTGACCAGCTGGTCGGTGGATAATAAAACCGCCATTTACATCATTGCGGTTATCATCACCATCCTGGGGTTGTATAAATTCAATACCATGCCCAAGGAACAGTTCCCCGATATCGTGGTGCCCACGATATCGATCGTAACGGTTCACGTGGGTAACTCGCCCAAAGACATTGAGAACCTGGTAACCCGGCCCATCGAAAAACAACTCAAGGGCATCAGCGGCGCCAAAGTGATCAAGATACAGAGCACTTCGCAAACCGACTACAGTCTCATCGTGGTGGAATTTGATACCGACGTAAAGACCGAGCTCGCCAAACAGAAAGTGAAGGATGCGATCGATAAAGCCAAAACCGACCTGCCCACCGATCTTACCCAGCAACCCGATGTGCAGGAATTCGCCTTCAGCGAAATGCCCATCATGTTTGTGAATGTAAGTGGTGACTACGACCCCGTTAAACTGAAATACTATGCCGACAAGATGCAGGATAAATTTGAGGAGCTGACAGAAGTGACCAGGGCCGAGATCGTAGGTGCACCGGAAAGGGAGATACAGATCAACGTGGACCCCTATAAAATGAGCCTCGCCCGGGTAAGCTTTATGGACGTGGAAAATGCCGTAAGCCGGGAAAACCGCGACATTACCGGTGGCCTGATTGAAGTGGGCAACATGAAACGCACCCTGCGGGTGAAAGGACAGTTCAGCAGTGCACTCAGCCTGCAGGACATAGTGGTGCGAAGCAGCGCACAGGGGGCATCTGTTTACCTGAAAGACATTGCAGAAATCAAAGACACCATCAAGGAAAAAGAAAGTTATGCCCGCCTCGATGGCAAAAACGTGGTTACCCTCAACATCGTAAAGCGTGCCGGCGAAAACCTCATCAACTGCGCCGATAAAGTAAAAGCCACCGTGGCAGAGATGCAGGATAAAAATGAATTGCCGAAAAACCTGAGCGTGGTGATTACCGGCGACCAGAGCAAGCAGACCAAAACATCATTCAACGAACTGGTGAACACCATCATCATCGGGTTCATCCTCGTATTGCTGATCCTCATGTTTTTCATGGGCGTTACCAATGCTTTCTTTGTGGCGCTGAGTGTGCCGTTGAGTGTGTTTGTGGCGTTCATGTTCCTGCCCATTGCCGACTGGATCATCGGTACCAATGTTACCCTCAACTTTATTGTGCTGTTTGCCCTGCTGTTCGGGCTGGGTATTATTGTGGATGATGCAATTGTGGTGATTGAAAATACCCACCGTATTTATGCAAACGGAAAAGTGCCCATTGTACGAAGCGCCAAGGAAGCGGCCGGCGAAGTATTTATCCCGGTGCTGGCCGGAACCGCCACCACGCTGGCGCCCTTCTTCCCGCTGCTGTTCTGGAAAGGACTCATCGGCAAGTTTATGATCTACCTGCCTACCATGCTCATCCTTACACTGGCAGCATCCCTGATCGTGGCCTTCATTTTCAACCCCGTGTTTGCGGTGAGCTTTATGAAACCCGAAGGACACGAATTTGATAAACCAAAAAAAGAAATATTCCGCAAGTGGTGGTTTTGGGGCATGATCATCATGGGTGTACTGCTGAACCTGATGGGATTTGGAGCCGGCGCACAGATCGGGAAACTGGGCGTGGATATTGCCGAAGCCACCGCAAGGAAATACAGCTACCATGGATTCGGCAACTTCTTATTAATAATGGCCGGACTGGCTTTGCTGAATCAATACGTGCTGAAAGGAATGATCTACCGCTTCCAGCACCGGGCATTGCCCAAACTGATGACCCGCTACGAAAAATTACTGCGCTGGGTATTAAAAGGCTGGCGGCCCGTATGGATGTTCGCCTCCCTGTTCGGCATCTTCGTGCTGTCGGTGATACTGCTGATGATGCGTGGAAATAAATCCACCTTCTTCCCCAGCGGTGATCCCAACTTTATTTATGTATACCTGAAAATGCCTGTGGGTACCGACGCGAAATATACCGACAGCATTACCCATGTGCTGGAAGACCGGGTAGAAAAAGTGCTGGCAAACGAACTCCCTTCCAAAGGTGGCATTGTGGAAAGCATCATCACCAACGTAGCGGTAAGTGCTAACAATCCACGGGATAACAACCGCAGCACCCAATCCAACCTGGGCCGTATCCAGGTAAGTTTTGTGGAGTATGAAAAGCGGCACGGCAAAAAAACAAAGCCTTTCATGGAAGAAATCCGGGAGAAAACAAAGGGAATTCCCGGTGCCAGTGTGGAGGTGGGACAGGAAGACGGCGGTCCTCCAACCGACCCCCCGGTGAATATTGAAGTAAGTGGTGACAATTTTGAAAGCATTGCCAAAGTAGCCACCCAGTTATACAATTATCTCGACACCAACCAGGTGGAAGGAGTGGAAAACCTGCAGTCGAATGTAGACCTTACCAACCCCGAGATCACCGTGAATGTAGACAGGGAGAAAGCCATGATGGAAGGACTGACCACCGGGCAGATCGGCATGGAACTCCGTACAGCGGTATTTGGTAAAGAGATCAGCAAACTGAAAGACGGGGAGGATGAATACAAGATCCAGCTTCGCACCACCGACCTGATCCGCAACAACGTAACCGACCTGCTGAACATGCGCATCACGTTCATGGATATGAATACGATGCGGGTGAAATCCATCCCGTTAAGTGCGGTGGCCACGGTTGACTATACCACCACTGCCGGCGGCATTAAACGGAAGAACGTAAAACGAACCATCCAGCTGCAGAGTAATGTACTTGATCCAACCATGGTGGGCCCGGTAAATACCGAGCTGCAGATCAAGATCGATAACTTTATGGCGAAGAATAACATCCCGGCTGATGTATCTATCAAACTGAGCGGACAAAGCGAGCAGGAAAAAGAAACACAGGCCTTCCTGTTTAAAGCGCTGCTGATTGCCATGGGCATCATCTTTATGATCCTGGTGCTCCAGTTCAACAGCATGAGTAAGCCGTTCATTGTTATCACCGAAATCTTCTTCTCTGTGATCGGGGTATTGCTGGGTTATGCCTTTACCGGTATGACCATTGCCACCATCATGCTCGGTGTGGGTGTGGTAGGCCTGGCAGGTATCGTAATCAAGAACGGTATCTTATTGATTGAATTCACCGATGAGCTGCGTGGCCGTGGCATCAAAACGAGGGAAGCAGCCATCCAGGCAGGCAAGATCCGTATCATACCGGTATTGCTTACCGCAGTGGCAACGATCCTTGGCCTGTTACCACTGGCCGTAGGTTTCAACATCGATTTTATTTCGCTGTTCCAGCACCTTAACCCACGGATATTCTTTGGTGGCGATAGTGTGGTGTTCTGGGGGCCGCTGAGCTGGACAATTATATTCGGTTTGATCTTCGCCTTCTTCCTTACACTGATCATGGTACCCAGCATGTACCTGATCTCCGAAAGACTGCGTCGCCCGATGGAAAAGTTTTATGGAGGTAAATGGATCGCCATCTTCGGCTTTGCCGGACCCTTCTTCTTCATCTTCGTAGGTATCATGTACCTGGTAAGAAGACTGCAGGGCAAACGGGTATGGAGCGGCCGGTTGAAAGAAATTAAGTCCTAGAAAAACAAAGGATTCCTGCATGATTACAATGGCAAAGTCACGAACTTTGCCATTGTTGTCTCCACTCATCCCGATTTTAAAGAATTTGAAACGTTTATACGTATAATTTTACATCCTAAATTTTAAAACAGCCATGACCAATCACGAAATTGATTACAAAATCTATGGAGAAGAACTCCAGTTTGTAGAAATCGAATTAGACCCCAACGAAACCG
>DMRT01000115.1 GCA_003455235.1 Chitinophagaceae bacterium | reverse complement strand
TTGGTTTCGTGAATGCGGGCAAAGGATTTTACCAGTACTGCACGTACGCCCAGGTGCCGGGGCTCCATGGCAGCATGTTCCCGGCTGGACCCTTCTCCATAGTTTTCGTCGCCCACCACGATGGTACCGATGCCGGCCGCTTTGTAAAAACGCTGCGTGGCAGGAACCGGTCCGTATTCGCCATTGAGCTGACTTTTTACATTATCCGTTTTATCGTTGAAGAAGTTAGTGGCACCGATCAGCAGGTTGTTGCTGATGTTATCCAGGTGGCCACGGTACTTCAACCATTTTCCGGCCATGCTGATGTGGTCAGTTGTGCATTTGCCTTTTGCCTTAATGAGGAGTTTTAAGCCGGTCAGGTCTTTTCCTTCCCAGGCTGCAAATGGCTCCAGCAATTGTAAACGATCGCTGGTGGGAGATACCTTTACCTGCACGGCGCTTCCGTCTGCGGCAGGTGCCTGGTAACCGGCGTCTTTTACGGCAAAACCTTTGGGAGGTAGTTCGTACCCGGTGGGTGGGTCCAGTTTTATTTTTTCTCCTTTATCATTGGTCAATGTATCGGTCAGCGGATTAAAGGTAAGATCACCCGCAATGGCCATGGCAGTTACCATTTCCGGGCTGCCCACAAATGCATACGTGTTCGGATTGCCATCGGCACGCTTTGCAAAGTTTCTGTTGAATGAATGAACGATGGTGTTCTTTTCTGCTTTTTCAGCACCCACTCTTGCCCACATCCCGATGCAGGGGCCACAGGCATTGGCAAACACGGTGGCACCGATCTTATCAAATACATCCAGGAAGCCATCCCGCTCAATCGTATACCTAACCTGTTCGCTTCCGGGTGTGATGGTGAATTCGGATTTTAATTTCAGGCCCTTATCGCTCACCTGTTGTGCCAGGCTTACGGCACGGCTGATATCTTCATACGAAGAGTTGGTGCAGCTTCCGATCAAACCCACTTCGATCTTAGTGGGCCAGCCGTTTTTCACGGCCTCTTCTTTCATTTTAGAAATGGGGGTAGCCAGGTCGGGGGTGAAGGGGCCGTTGAGGTGTGGCTCCAGTTCCGATAAATTGATCTCTATTACCTGGTCGAAATATTTTTCCGGATTGGCATATACTTCGGCATCGGCGGTTAAATGCTCTTTAATGGCATCGGCAGCAGCGGCAATTTCTTCCCGCCCGGTTGCTTTCAGGTAGCGGCTCATGCTTTCGTCGTATCCGAAAGTGGAAGTGGTGGCGCCAATTTCGGCACCCATATTACAGATGGTTCCTTTACCGGTGCAGCTCATGGCTACAGCCCCTTCGCCAAAATATTCCACCACGGCACCGGTACCGCCTTTTACGGTAAGGATGCCGGCTACTTTCAGGATTACATCTTTTGGAGCAGTCCAGCCATTTAATTTGCCGGTCAGTTTTACGCCGATCAGTTTTGGCATTTTCAATTCCCAGGGCAATCCGGCCATCACATCACAGGCATCGGCACCGCCCACACCAATGGCGATCATACCCAGGCCGCCTGCATTTACGGTATGACTGTCGGTTCCGATCATCATGCCGCCGGGAAATGCATAGTTTTCCAACACCACCTGGTGAATGATGCCGGCGCCGGGTTTCCAGAACCCAATGCCGTATTTATTGCTTACGGATGCCAGGAAATCATATACTTCACTGCTTTCATGAACAGCACGGTCGAGGTCTGTTTTGCTGTTCACTTTCGCTTCAATCAGGTGATCGCAGTGAACCGTGGAAGGAACCGCCACTTTATTACGTCCGCTCTGCATAAACTGGAGCAGGGCCATTTGTGCGGTGGCATCCTGCATGGCCACCCGGTCGGGTGCAAAATCCACATAGCTTTTTCCACGCTCAAATGCCTGGGTTGCGTCTCCCTGCCAGAGGTGGGCATATAATATTTTTTCGGTAAGGGTGAGAGGTTTGCCTGTTGCTTTGCGGGCTGCTTCAATCCGGGTTGCAAAATTGGCGTACACTTTTTTGATCATTTCAATGTCGAAGGCCATAAACTCAATTTGAGGATTTGAAAATGAACCGATTTGAAGATTGGGCTTTACCTGGATTAATGTACCGGTTGGCAAATTTTCAAATTTCCAAACCTTCAAATTGGGAATGCAAATTTACTGAAACCGGGCCATTTTAGAAAGGCTTTGTTTTGCCTTAAAATCTTTTTATTTTTACAGTATGAACCGGTTGAAGCATTTTATTGAGTGGCATGTATTCGGCGTGTGTACCGCCATTGGCGAACGTATGGGTATTGCCACCTCCACCATCCGGAAATATTTCATTTACATGTCGTTTATGACCCTCGGTTCTCCCGTGATCATTTATTTCTTTGTGGCTTTCTGGATGAATATTAAGCGGTATATCCTGAATGCAAGAAGGAATCCGTTGCGGTACCTGTAATTCAAAAATCAAACCGCACGCAACATTCAAAACAGGTTCTTTTGAATCAACAATCTTTTTATTGTTGATTTTTTTGCTTCTGACTCAGATAGCTGCTCTCAATCTCACGAGTTTTTCCAATAACGGTTCCAGCAAATCCAACTTCAGCATATTGGCTCCGTCGCTTTTGGCAACGGCCGGGTTGGGATGTGTTTCAATAAACAAGCCATCGGCGCCGGTGGCAATAGCTGCTTTGGCAATGGTCTCGATCAGCTCCGGGTTACCGCCTGTTACCCCGGCGGTTTGATTGGGCTGCTGCAAGGCATGTGTGCAATCCATGATCACCGGAACTTTTATTTCCTTCATCCAGGTAATGTTGCGGTAATCCACCACGAGGTCCTGGTAGCCGAATGTATTTCCCCTTTCAATCAGGCCTACTTTATCATTGCCGGCATTGTTGATTTTTTCAACGGCAAATTTCATTGAGGGACCACTTACGAACTGCCCCTTTTTCACATTCACAATCTTTCCGGTTTTGGCGGCAGCAATCAACAGGTCGGTCTGGCGGCAAAGAAATGCGGGTATCTGCAATACATCTACATACCGGGCAGCCATGGAAGCTTCCTCTGCTGTATGAATATCCGTGGTGGTGGGGATGGAAAATTTTTCTGCTACTTTTTTGATCAGCTCCAGCGCTTTTTCATCACCAATGCCGGTAAACGAACCTGCTGATGTACGGTTGGCTTTGCGGTAAGACGCTTTGAAGATATAAGGGATCTGCAGTTTTTTGCAGGTGGCAGCAACTTTCTCTGCAATCTCCATTACAATTTCCTCGCCTTCCACCACGTAGGGGCCGGCAATCAGCAAGAAATTATTCTTGTTGTGTTGCTGGTTGCTGAAAAGTTCGCTTAGGTATTTTTCCATGCGGCAAAGGTACAATTCCGTACCCAATTCGCTGGCCCGGACTATTTCTTTATCGCAGCACTTAGTTCCTGGATCTGTTTTTTTAATTCAGCGATCTCTTGCTGCTGTTCCTGCATGCCTTTGATGAGCAGGGGCACAAATCCGCTGTAGTTCACACTCATCATACCGGCGTTGTCTTTTTTCACCAGTTGAGGATATACTTCATTTACTTCCTGTGCCAGTAAGCCGATCTGCTGGCCCGGGTCTCTTTCTTTGTCTTTCCAGTAATAACTGTATGCATGTACTTTTCCCAGTTTATCGAGTGTGTTGTCAATGGGAGCGATCCTTTCTTTTAATCTCTCATCGCTCAGTTGTGTCAGAATTCCCAGCAGGGTGGCATTGCCGGTGCCGAATAAATTAAAGATGTTGGAAGTGCCGGCATAGAAGGCATGGATATTTCCGCTGCCGGGTATCTGGTAACGCAATAACCCGGAATTGATCCCGAACCCATAGAAATCAAAAGCGGTATTTGCAGTTTCCCACAACACAACCTTTCGGTTATCCAGCGTATTTTGAAACTGTAACTGACCTGTACCACTCGGAATAACGCCTAACCCTACAGAACCGGTGCTTGAAATGGTAAGCCTGTTCGTTTCTGCACCCGTAGCAGCATTAACAGATCCCGAGGGTATTGAATTCCAGTACATATTGCCGGTTACCTGGTCCATATAGTTTACCCAGGCATATCCATTACCCATGTACCTGCTTGTATAGCCGGTACTGATGTCACGATACTGGTTATAACCGATGGTGGGATTATTCTGCTGTAATGATATGCCGCTTTGATTCTGCCCGAAAATACCCAGTGTGAACCCACTGGCGGAAGAGTTGGCAGATACCGTTAACCTCGACTGGTAAGGTTTGGTCATACCGATGCCCACATTAACACCAACACTTCCAAGCACCATCGCATTACTGGTGTCCACCCTTGAAAAGGCGCCGATGGCCGAAGCATTTGAGTATCCTTCGTTCAATACCGAGCTGCTGTAGCCCAGCAGCAGCGAATAATTGGCTCTTTTAAAGAAACCAGCCCATGAACCTACGTAAGTACTGCCCGACATGGTTCCCAGGTTGTTGTGTTTGCCGGCATCGTGCCCAACGAAAACATTTTCATCGCCATTCCCCCCGGCAAAACTACCCACAGCTACGTTCAGATCGGCCGTATCACCAACAGAAGCCTGGAAGCCCACCACGGTATTCTCATTCCCGATCTTCAGGCTGTTTACCGTATTGTAACCCATGAAAACATTTTTCTCGCCTTTACTGAAAAAGGCAGCAGCATAGGTGCCGAAGGCTGCATTGTAGGCGGCCGTATCACAACTGAAGCCCATCGCACCTGTGCCGAAAAGGGTATTGCTGTTGGATAAACGAATGGATGCGCCGGCATTGTCGCCATACATGCTGTTGTAAGACCCTGTGATGTTATTATTACCTGCATTTAAACCGGTGAATGTGTTGTTGGTTCCGGTGGTATTATCCTCCATGGCTTTATATCCAATAGCAGTATTACTGTTGCCGCTGTTATTGGAAAGCCCGGCCTGTGATCCAACGAATACATTGTTATAGCCTGTTGTATTTGCCACACCGGCCGATTTGCCAAAGAAGCTGTTATCGGCCCCGGTACTGTTCAGGTTACCGGCATTGGATCCCATGAAGGTATTGCCGGCACCGGTGCTGTTTGAATAACCGGCTGCTCTTCCAAAGAAACTGTTGTCGGCGCCCAATGTGTTGAAGTATCCGCTGAAGGAACCCATAAACGTGTTATTGGCGGCGCTGGTATTGTTGTAGCCGGCATAACTTCCCAGGAAACTGTTGAAGCTGCCGCTGCTGTTCAGCTGGCCGGCATAAGTTCCAACAAAGGAATTATTGGAACTGGTGGTTACTTCCCTGCCTGCATTATCTCCTACGAATGTGTTGCCCCCTCCGGATGTATTTTTCATTCCTGCTGCCGAACCGATGAATACGCTTCCGTTGGAGGTATTCTTTTGCCCGGCGTCAATGCCGATGAGGGTTGTCCATGATCCCAGGTTATCCCTGCCTGCATTTTTACCGATGAGTACATTATAGCTTGCGCCTGTTGAAAGATACCCGGATGAATCACCCACGACTGTATTAGCAGTTCCGGTACTGTTTTGCCTGGCGGCATTGGCTCCCACGGCGGTATTATTTTTGGCGGCCACCGACGCAGACTGGTTCAACGCTTCATATCCAACCGCGGTATTGTCATTGGCATTATTAAAATACAGGGCCGATGTACCAATGGCCGTGTTGCGGATACCGGTGGTATTCACAGAAAAACTGAATGCACCGATCGAGGTATTGTAATTGCCGGAGGTATTGCTCATCATGGATTGAAAGCCGATGGCCGTATTATGTGTGCCGGTTGTATTATTGGCAAACCCCGAATAACCCAGGGCAGAGTTATAGGACGTATTGTCGATCAATCCCGATTTAATATTGTTCACCCGGAAATTGAGCACCTTGTTATCGGTGGTGCCGATGAAATGGCTGGCCGGGTTAGTGGCTGCATTGCCATTCCGTTTCCAGGCCAGGGTGTCGGCATTGCCGTTTATGGTGGCCATCCAGCCCCACTGGCTCCCGTCGTAGTAATAAAAGCCGGCGCTGTCGGGCGCATTCTGAAATACCAGCAGTCCGGTGGCGGGCGAGGCAATCGACATCCGTTCCGCCTTCGACATCCGGGGTACCAATACTCCTTTGATGTTGCTCTTCACATCCAGTATGGCGCTGGCGCTGGCGGTGCTGCCGTCGGTATTGATGGCGAAAGACTGCGCCATGGCAATGTGCACCGGGAGCAGGAAGCAAAGCGATAACAGGCAGTTCTTGTTCATTTTCTTGTTTTTTTGCATGATCACCTGGTTGAACTTTTCTTGCCGGCCAGCGGGATGGAGCCTGCAGGGCAGGGGCCCGGCTGCTTTTTTCAGGGAAGCTTATTAAATATAAAAGCAACAACCCGAAAATTTCCCGGCAATTTCCCACCGGCGGTCCTGGTTTGCCCAACGGTTACCGATAAAGAAAAGATATTAGCCCTTACATTTGCAGGGCATAAAAAAGTTGCTATAATGAAAGAAAGAATTTTGGTTATTGGCGCTTCGGGACAGATAGGCGTGGAATTAACGCTGGCCCTTCGTAAAATATACGGCAATGCCAATGTGGTGGCCTCCGACCTTCGGGAAGAGAATGAACTGCTGAAAGGCACGGGTCCGTACGTAAGCCTGGATGTGATGAACAAGGAAATGCTGCACGTGCAGGTGATCCGGCAGAACATCACCCAGATCTACCTGCTGGCCGCCATCCTTTCGGCCACGGGCGAAAAGAACCCAAACCTGGCCTGGAGCCTGAACATGCAAAGCCTGCTGAACGTGCTGGATATTGCCCGGGAAGAAAACCTGCACAAAGTGTACTGGCCAAGCAGCATTGCGGTGTTTGGTCCCACTTCTCCCAAGCAGCATTGCCCGCAGCAAACTATCATCGAACCCACCACGGTATACGGCATCAGTAAGTATGCCGGCGAGTTCTGGTGTCATTATTTTAATAACCGCTATGGGGTGGATGTGCGGAGCCTCCGCTATCCCGGCCTGATCAGTTATAAAAG
>DMRT01000085.1 GCA_003455235.1 Chitinophagaceae bacterium | reverse complement strand
AACTTTACCGGCAGAATATTCGAGCAAGCATTCCATTGCATTAGTGCCTGCCTATAAAAGAGCCGGCGAATATTACGACTTTGTATTCGGGCCTTTGGAACCCGGTTGTTTTTCGCGACCCATTGATGTAAACAATGCAGGCGCCATCAAAAAAGCAGCCATCATCTCCATGCCCGGCAGTGGCGATAACCATGGCGGTATTGGTCCACCACCGGGCGTGGGTACCTATCCAACCAACCCGGAATAATCATCTTGTTTTATAACACACAACCAAAGAAGATCATGAACCCGCTTATCACTGTGCTGGATATTTTTGAGGGGATCGCCTGCATCACGGGCTTCGTATACTGGAAACGGGTAAGGAACAGCTACTGGCGCTGGTTCCCGTTTTACCTCGCTGCCATTGTGATCAACGAAGTAACCGGTGTGTACCTGCTGCACGTGAAAAGAAATCTCAGCCTCAACACGGCACTCTACAGTTACTGGGGAATACCCCTGCAGTTCTTTTTCTTCTTCTGGCTGTTTCACCGGTATTTTAAAGAAGCAGGCATTAAAACAAAATGGCCGCCGCTGGCGGCGGCCATTTACGGAGTCTGCTGGCTCTCGGATATTTTTTCCTGGCCCGATCTTTACTACCTGAGCCAGGTTAAACTGTACTTCGACTCATTTTCATATACCATCGGCAACATCGGGCTGCTGGTGCTGTTGCTCATCTTCTTCCTGCGGTTCAGCAAAAGCGATGAAGTACTCCATTACCGGTCGAGCCGCATGTTCTGGGTATGCCTGGGACTGCTGATCTTTTACGTGGGCAGCATGCCCTTTTATGGTATACGCACCACGCTGTATTACCAGTACCCCGACATTTTTTATCCTTACTGGAACATCCAGTTCATCATGGGCTGCCTGATGTACCTGTTCTTTTCAATATCATTCATATGGGGGAAAGCGAAATAAAAATATTCATCATTCTCACCGGAATTATTGTGCTGGTGTTCATCACGGGCATTATCATATTCATATTTCAGTACCGGGAACGGAAACTGCTGTATAATAAAGAAAAAGCCATGATTGAAGAGCAACACCAGAGCGACCTTCTTAACAAACAACTCGAGATCCGGCAGCAAACCATGCAGTTCATCGGACGAGAACTGCACGACAGCGTTACACAGAAACTTACCCTGGCTTCCATTTATACCCAGCAGATGGAATTTGAAAACCTGTACCCGGGCATGCAGGAAAAACTGAAAGGCATCAGCACCATCATCAACGATTCGCTGGTGGAGCTGAGAGACCTGTCGAAAAGTCTTACCGAAAGCAAAATCGAAAACAGCTCCCTATCCGACCTGCTGATGCTGGAATGCGAACGGGTGAATGATACCGGTATCTGCCGGGCATTACTGCAAACCACCGGTGAAGCGCCTCTCACCATCACCGTGAAAAGTTTCCTGCTGCGAACCATGCAGGAGTTCATCCAGAACAGCCTGAAACATTCCAACTGCCGGGAGATCAGTATCCGGCTCCGGCATGATGAAAAAGGATTGGCCCTGAATGCCGCGGATGATGGAAAAGGTTTTGATGTAACTACGGTGCAAAGCCGTGGAATCGGGCTGAATAATATGCGGCGGCGCATACAAATTCTGGGCGGTTCCTTTAACTTACAGAGCGAAGCCGGCCGGGGAACTTCCCTGGAGCTGTTTGTTCCGATTGATCATGTAAACAGTCAGTAAACAACATGCCTTACAGCATTGCCATTGTGGATGATCACCTCCTGATTGCCAAAGCCATTGGTTCCGTCATCGGGCAGTTCCCTAATTACCAGGTGCTGTACGAGGTGGAAAACGGAAGCGAACTGACTGAGCGGTTCAGGCAGAAAAAAAATATTCCCGATATCGTGCTGCTCGACATTTCCATGCCGGTAATGGATGGATTTGAAACAGCGGCCTGGCTGAAACAACATCACCCCGGAGTAAAAATACTGGTGCTGAGTATGCAGGGCGATGATGAATCGCTGGTGAAAATGATCAAGGCGGGCGCCATCGGTTACCTCAACAAAAATGTACATCCCGCCGAACTGGAAAAAGCGCTGGATGCACTCATCGAAAAAGGTTTTTATTACCCCGACTGGGCAACCAGCCGGGTACTGCACGCACTGGCCACCAGCGACAACAACGACTCGGTAAAACTTTCCGAACGGGAGATTGAATTTCTGAAATACAGTTGCACGGAAATGACTTACAAAGAAATTGGTGAAAAAATGTTCTGCAGCGCCCGGACAGTGGAAAGTTACCGGGATTCTCTTTTTGAAAAACTGTCGGTAAAAACCCGGGTGGCCCTGGCCCTGTACGCAGTTAAATCCGGCCTGCATAAATTGTGAACATGCAAACAGAAGCGGCATTCAGTAATACGCATGCACTTGTTTTATGCGGCGGACAAAGCAGCCGCATGGGCACTGATAAGAGTATGCTCGTTTACCACCAAAAGCCCCAGCGCTATCACGTATACGATATGCTGCAGCCCTTTTGTGAAAAAACATTTATCTCCTGCAAACACGCCGGCATTCATACCATTGAACATGGTTATGCCTGCCTGGCCGATGATCACCGGTATACCAACAGCGGACCGGTTGCAGCGCTGCTTACGGCTTTTGAAAAATTTCCCGGCAAAAATATCCTGCTGGTTGGTTGTGATTATCCTTTTCTTTCAACAGCCGATCTCAGGCAACTGGCTTCCCATTGTCATGGGAACAGGGCTGCCGGTTTTACTAATGGGAAAACATACGAACCCCTCCTCGCCTGGTATCCGCATACTTTATATATGGAGTTAAAAGAAAGATTCCAGGCAGGCAGGCAGTCAATGAAACATTTGCTGGAAGAGACCGGGGCGGTGAAAGTAATTCCGGAAAATGAACAAAGCCTCTTCAGTGTTGATACCAAAGACAAGTATGAAATGGCAAAAGATGCTTTAAAAAGGTGATACCGGGTGCCTGATAGCAAAGATATTACCGGCATCTGTATTCTACCCCGGTCACCAGTTCCCGTCAAGCAGCAACAAGTATCCCGCATCCATTTTCTTTTCGTAATTTCAGTATGTGAACAAAAACCAGGCAGAACATATCAGCATTCAGCGGATTATTGGCGATGAATTATCTGAATCGGGCGATGTGGTGGCCGTGGAAGAGCCCCTCGAAATTCAGCTCAGTTACAGTACCGCCACCGGGCTCATGCACAAGAACGTAGCCGTTACCATGCGTACACCTGGAAACGACACCGAACTGGCCGCCGGTTTTTTATTCACCGAAGGAATCATCAACGGCAGACAGGCTGTTCATGAGATCCGGCAATCGTCCTCCGACGACAGCCGGGTGCTGGTGGTGCTGGAAGAAAATGTGCAACCGGTTCTTTCAAATATGGCCCGGAACTTTTACAGTACGTCCAGCTGCGGCGTGTGCGGCAAGGCCAGCATCGATGCCATACGCATTGCTTCTCCGTATACAAATGATAAAGATGAAATCAAAATAAGCGCTGCCGTTCTCTATGCCCTGCAGGAGAACAGCAGGAAGCAACAGGACGTATTTGAAGAAACCGGCGGCATTCATGCCAGCGCCCTGTTTACGTTGAACGGAGAATTTATTATGTTGCGGGAAGACGTGGGCCGGCACAATGCACTGGATAAACTCATTGGCTCCGCCCTGCTCAATAATCAGCTGCCATTGAACAATTGTATTTTATTTTTAAGCGGACGGGCGAGTTTTGAACTTATACAAAAAGCCGCCATGGCAGGAATAAAGGTTGTGGCTGCTGTTGGAGCACCATCAAGCCTGGCAGTAGAGATGGCAAAAGAACAGGGAATAACCCTGGTGGGATTTTTAAAGAGTAACCGGTTTAATGTTTATGCAGGAAAAGAAAGAATCAATCTAAAATAACCCCTCTGTGTTTTTTTGACCGAATCTTTGGTGTTTGTGGTGAATAAACAATCTAAGCACAGAGACACACAGATTTTCATAAAGAATACAGAGAAAACCGCTGTATGAAACTACGCATTAAAGGAAATTCATTAAGGATCAGGCTTACTAAAACCGAAGTAAGCACACTGGCTGATACCGGCTACCTGGAAGAACGTACTTCTTTTGGAAACAATACATTCATCTATGCATTGCGAAGAACAGATACCGGGAATGAGCTTTCTGCCGCAATGGAAGGAAATAAAATAACCATGTTCATTCCTTCCTCTCTTACCAAAGACTGGCCGGAGAATGAAGTAATTGGTTTTAATGCAAAAATGCCGATCGGCGAAAATGAAACACTGTACCTGTTGCTGGAGAAAGATTTCGTTTGCCTCGATCATACCGAAGAAGACCAGAGCGACAATTACGAAAACCCAAATAAAGTCTGTTGATACCCGGGGTTGAAGCACATAGAAAACGTAAAATACTAGACAGGTCTTCAATGTGGTTCAAAAAATCATGCAGAAACATTTTTATACTTTCCTTTACTCTTCCGGATATTCACCGCCACCACCTTATATTCCGGGCACATGGCTTCTGAATCAGAAAGGTCGGATGTAATGTTATTCATCATAATCTCCGGGAAATGGAAGGTGGAACTTAAAATACCGGGCTTCACTTCATCGGTGATCCTGGCACGTACATCCACCTTACCCCTTGCCGATTCCACACATACCATATCACCCTCGTTGATCAGGTGCCTGGCCGCATCTTCGGGGTTGATCATGAGATAATCCTCTTTCAATATCTTTTCATTGCCTGTCCGCCGCGTCATGGCACCGCAGTTATAATGTTCCAGTTCACGGTTGGTGGTAATAATATACGGGTACTCTTTCCCATGCTGAACGATCTCCTCGGTCTCTTTAAAACTGTTGTACACAAATTTACCCAGTCCCCGTTTGAAGCTTTCCACGTGCAGCATATCAGAATCGGTTCCGTCTTTGGCCACCGGCCATTGCTTACCATTATCTCCCAGCTCTTCCCATTTTACTCCGGCGAAGAATGGAACGACCTGTGCTATCTCTTCGAGCAGGATACCCGGATCGTAATCCGGCTGTGCATAACCCATCCGGTTCATAATATCAACGATGATCTGCCCGTCGGGCTTTGTTCCTTCCAGTGGCTCCACCACTTTATTTACCCGCTGTATTCTTCTTTCGCCATTGGTGAATGTTCCGCTCTTTTCTAAAAATGATGCGCCGGGTAAAATAACGGTTGCCAGTTTTGCCGTTTCAGTCATG
>DMRT01000238.1 GCA_003455235.1 Chitinophagaceae bacterium | reverse complement strand
AAAACTGGAGTACTTTCAGGTTAAGGTCTTTGGGTGCCGTAAAAGTAAGCATGCCATAGGGTTCCTGCCAGTTGGTAAGCTGTTCGCCGAATTTCTCTGTTAGTTTTTGTTGTATCGTTTCGTTTGTCATAACCCCAAACCCCCAAAGGGGCTTTGCTTCTTTTATTTCATTAAATTACCCTACTCCGGTTCCCAGCTGGCTGGGTAGAGGGAGTTTATTGTATCCCATAGCCGGCCAGTAATTCTTTATACTGGTCGCTGTGTCTTCTTCTTAATCCTTCTGCATTCACGAGGTCCTGTATTTTCAGGAATCCATCCAGTATTGCTTCGGGCCGTGGCGGGCAACCGGGCACATACACATCAACGGGTATCACCTGGTCGATGCCCTGCAGCACCGAATAGGTATCAAACACTCCTCCGGATGAAGCGCAGGCGCCTACCGCCATCACCCAGCGGGGTTCGGCCATTTGCAGGTATACCTGCCGTAACACCGGGGCCATCTTTTTTGCAATGGTTTCCATCACCAGAATAAGATCGCACTGGCGTGGTGAAAAACTCATGCGCTCGGCACCAAACCGGGCCAGGTCATAATGACTGGCGGCCGTAGCCATAAACTCGATACCACAGCAACTGGTGGCAAAGGGTAATGGCCAGATGGAATTTTTGCGGGCCAGGCTCACCACTTTTTCAAGATTGGTGGCCATGAACCCTTCGCCCATGTACCCTTCGGGGATTCCTGCAAATTTGATGTGTGTGTTGTATTGTACCGGACGGCTCATTCTGATTATTTAATTTGTTGATTTGGTAATTTGATAATGGCCGGAACTTTATACACGTTTCATCATCAAATTTTCAAATCGCCTAATTATCAAATTGTTTATTCCTCCCACTTAAGGGCACCTTTCTTGAATATATAGATCAGTCCTGTAATGAACAGGGCCACAAATACCACTACGGCGATAAATCCATCCCACCCCAACTGCCGGAAATTAACGGCATATGGATAGAAGAAAATGACTTCCACATCAAACAACACAAACAAAATGGCTACCAGGAAGTATTTAATGGCCATGGGCTGGCGGGCATTGCCTTTTATTTCAATGCCGCTTTCAAAATTCTGGAGTTTATCAGCGGTTTTACGCTTGGGGCCCAGCCAGTCGGAAAGAAGAATAATGGTGGCAATCAATCCAATGGCAAAGATGAACTGGAGTGCAATGGGGAGGTAATTCATTGCATTGTTAACGTCAGTTGCCTGTAACAAAAAAAAACGCATTGGATTAAAGATTCTGATTACCCGCAAAAATAAGGCAGCAGGAGCAATAATCCATCAATTGAAAAATAAATCCCCGTTACCGATCTGGTAACGGGGATCAAATACTTTATTTAGCTTTTGCTTTTACTTTTTTTTTGGAGCGGTGCCGCCGGTTTTGGGAGGCGTGGGTCTTCCGGGCGGAGGTGGTGTTTGGTTGATCACTTTTCCATCCTTCCCGATCATGGTAACCTTTCCATTCTCAATAATGGTTGTGATACCATCCTTTACGGTAGTGATCTTACCACCCGGAATAATGACCGTGGTGGAGCCATCGTTACCAACAGACGTGATCGTTCCGTCTGGCGCAATTGATGTTTTATCTGATTTAACCGGTGGTTTTGGAGGAGGTTTCAGCTCTTTTACCTTTGACAGGATGTCTTTGTTTTGCAACAGCTCCGCATCGGAGGGATCAACCAGCAGGCCTTTTTCTGCAAAGCTTATCGCCATATCTTTATTCTTATCGATGTTTGCCGAATATCCAACCATATATTTATAACTTCCCACCAACTGGGCGATGATTTTCGATTTATCAGGATAGGCTTCCCCAACCTGTATGGCTTTTGCGAAAGCATTGTTGGCAAGCCCGTAAGCCATGGTAGTATCAATTCCCCAGTAAGATTTTCCCATCATATAATAACCGAAGATATCATCCGGGAATTTCTGTGTGTATATCCCAAACATCTCGCTGGCCTGCGGGAATTTTCCCACGCGGTAGAAACTGTAACCGGCATTGTAGATATCTGTTTTGGTGGGAGCATTTTTAATGGCAAGCACTTTTTTATACCATTCGCCTGCATTGGCATATTGCTGCCTGCTTTCGTATACAGAAGCAATGGATTTCAGCAGTGCCACTTTACCAGCCTCTGTGCTATCGATTTCCACAGCTTTATCAATATAGGTTCCAGCCAGTTCTTCATTACCCGGGAATTTCAGCAGTACTTTAGCATAGGTTTCATAATCCCTTGGCCCGATCTTCTCTGGCTTTTGCGTCTGAAAATACTTATCGAAACCGCTCTTTGAAGCAACTGAATCATTCAGTTTATAGGCTGCATATGCTTTGAGACCGTAGAGGTTTGGATAGGGTGTTGCACTTGCACCAATACAGTTATCAGCAGCGGCGATCGCATCAGCGAACAAACCCTGTGCATATTTCATCTGGGCATGCAGGAAGCAGGAATTGGGTTCATCCGTTCCTTTGGCAGCCAGGTACTTGTCGAGGTATTGAGCAGATTTTGTTACATCAGTCTCATAATAATACTGGTACAATCTCCAGTAGACCTTGGTATAGTTGGGATCCAATGAAATTGCTTCATCAAAATACCTGAGGAAGATATCACGCTGGGTTTCTCCCTGTGACTGGTAGATCCTTCCAATGCGGTATTTGGCCCTCGCATACCGGCTGTCAATTCCCAATGCTGCTTCATAGGACCTTTGAGCAGAGCCCCCGTCGCCAGCCTTACGGTAAGCATCACCCAGATCGGTCATGATACGGGCATCTTTGAACCCTTTAATAGCTGTTGCCTGCTGCAGTTTTTCCACGGCATACGCTGCATCACCCTCCTTGGAATCGAAATCACCATTGGCAAAACCCACGGCATCAAGCACATCAATGCTTTTACCTTTACTAAGGCTAATGGCGGTTTCAAAATGATTGCGGGCTTCCTGTGTCTTTCCTTCCAGCAATTCCACATGCCCCATGCCGGCATTCAGCAGGGCGCTGTTGGGATTGGCCGCCAATGCTTTTGTATACACGGCACGGGCACCGGCGATATCTTTGTCTTCATCGGGAGCTATCAATGTTTGTCCCAGCCAGTAAGCGGCTTCTTCGTTGGCAGGGTTGGCATTCAACAATCCCTGGAACACATTCTTTGCACTGATGTACTTGTCGTAGTACAAAAACTTCTTGCCATCGTCAATGCTCTGTGCATTCACCAGGCTCACTGCCATCAAACTGCTCAACAGGACCAGTGTAAATTTTAACTTCTTCATTTGCATTTGCTGTTTAAGTCTTACAATAATATTAATTTTCCAAAACATCACGCTGTTAATTGCTGGTAAACTTTCTATAATTTTTGATTCAGCTTCACATTCCTGATATCGAAATCCATCACGGTTCCCAGATATGCTCTTTTAAAAATCAACTGTCCTCTTTCGTTCCGCATGAAATTGGAAAAACCCGTACCCAGGTCATCCGAACTTTCTTTTACGATGTAATACAAACCACGTACCAAAGGGTACCTCCTCGACAGGATGCTTGCCTGTGTTGGTTTTACATAAGGTGAGTCGGGACAAAGGTCGCAGGATACGTACGCTATTTTTACTTTGTTTAACATATTCACCTGCGCACTGTCTTCGGGATTCCCGATCCAGCTGATGCCCACAAACCCGATGGCGTTTTCATTTTCTGCCACGTAATTGATTACGGCCTGGCTGCTTTTTACGGCTTTTACCACGCCCGTATCGAATCTTGCTCCTTTCAGTATACTGTCCAGTACAAACCGTACGGTGCTCGTGGCATTCAGTCCGTCGAAGACTACCTGCTGGTTCCTGTTCTGTTTACCAAGCAACTGCTGTTGAAGCCGCTGCAGGGTAAATAAAGTATCGTTGCTTTTTTTATTTACCAGTATTGTGATGGCGTCGTAGGCAAGCGTATTCCATTTGGGAGTATAGTCCAGGCTGTCTTTGAAAAACCGCTCTTCTTCGGCAGTGGGGCCCCGGGTAACAATAATCATCCGGGTGGCTGTATCAGTAAAAAGGTCTTTGAAACAGGTGGCTTCGCTTTTATAAGCGGCGGTGATGGTGGCCCCGGGAAATGATTTTTCAAACACCTGGATCTGTTCCTCCATAACGGGTTTAAACGATTCATCCACGCTGATGCGGATGGTTCCGTTCTTAAGGGAATAAAAAGGATCTTTATTGCCCTGCCGGCATGCACCCATACAAAAGCAAACCAGTAAAAAACCGAGGCTGTATGTTTTCCATTGCCGCAAAATGTCCTTGTTCATCAGTTCCGGAAATAATTTTTCTTGATGCCCCTGTAAATCCTGAATAAGCCATATACGACGCACACGCCTCCGAAAATCATCAGCAGGCTGGCATCAAAGCGGGCAGCCAGCCCGGGGTTTAGTTTTTTGTTGAACAGCAGGTAAGCACCCATGCCCATCCACAATACCCCCATCCCAAGGTCCATGATGCTGCGCATGCGTACATAGCCTTTATCCCGTTCGCTCATCTGGTCTTTTTCAAATTCTTCGAGTG
>DMRT01000271.1 GCA_003455235.1 Chitinophagaceae bacterium | reverse complement strand
GTCGGTACCCGGGGAACTTGCATCCGTGCAGGTAAGGATCATCAACGCACAGGGACAGCTTATCGGCCAGCAACAGGCAAGGCTGCCAGGAAACAAATGGGAATTGAAACTGCCTCCTTCAATGGCTGCCGGAATCTATTTCATCAGTATTGCCGCAGGCGGCAAATGCTGGAAACAGAAGATCATTAAGCAATAACCATCATCCACACCGGTCATACCCGTACCTGCAACATGCATTGCAGCGCAGCGGTGTGCCGGTATTGATCACTTCATCAAATAAAAGATCATGAACCTCCGTTCAATGCAACTGTATGTCCGCATGCAGGAAGAGATCAGCAAGGTGGAATCGTGCTGTCATAATGAGATGATGCTGGTGGAAGAATGTTTTACCATTTCACTGGGATACTGGAACCGGGTCAAACAGGTTTCTGAATCCTTTATGTTTGGAAAGCAGGCCGATGAGATCCATTTCTTCAAACACATCAAGCCGTTGTTCATCGCCTCAATGGAATATTATATGTTGCTGTACCAGGCCGTGCTGTTCAGGCCGGCGCATGATAATGAGCAGCTGCTCAGTTACTGGCTATACCAGTTGCAGCGGGTGGAGAAGTTTATGGAGCGCAACAGGGATTTCTGCGAGTATTACCACAGCGGGCAAACCGACCGGGATGCTGCTTATTTTATGCGGCCCAAAAACCTTCATCATGTTCCGGGAAAATCATCCTGCAAATATACCGGTCCCCTGCCGCCGGGCTATACCGCCGCCTGCCTCATTGGCTACCGGAAATACCGCTTGTACATAGAGCAGGAACTGGAAAAACTGATACCCAAAAACAAAAAAGAAAGGGTAAAAGGAACATTGCATAGTTTTACGGCATTCAACAATCTTTCGCCCGGATACTAACATGAACCAGCACATTGCCCATTTAGCGCTTGTAGTAAACGACTATGATGAAGCCATCGCATTCTATACCGGGAAACTGGATTTTGAACTTATTGAAGACAGCACACTGAGTGATAGCAAACGCTGGGTGCTGGTGAAGCCAAGGGGCGAAGGGCACTGTTGTTTGCTGCTGGCAAAGGCAGCCAATGAAGAACAGCGAAGCCGGGTGGGCAACCAAACAGGTGGGCGGGTATTCCTGTTCCTGTACACCGATGATTTCTGGCGGGATTACCAAAAAATGACAGGACGCAATATCCGTTTTGTCAGGCAGCCGGTTACGGAACCCTATGGAACCGTGGCCGTTTTTGAAGACCTGTACGGGAACCTGTGGGACCTGATCCAGCGCAGCTGATGACAGTTTTTTACCTAGTTTTGCCGTAACTTGACCCGTATGAAACTCGTAGCCCGTTTATTTCTTCTTTCCTGCCTGGTTTCTCTTTCCGGTTGTTTTGAAATAGTGGAGCAGGTCTTCCTGAAAACGGATGGCTCAGGCGACTTCCAGCTGGTGCTTAATCTCAGCAAGAGCAAAACAAGGCTTAACTCCATCATGAAGATGAAGACCATCAATGGGCATGATGTTCCGTCTAAAGAAGAAATAAAAAGCCGGCTTACCGATATTGAAAAAACCGTGGCCAAAACCCCGGGCATCAGCAACGTGAAAACATCGGTGGACTTTGATAATTTCATTGCCAGCATCAGCTGTAATTTTAAAAATGTGGGCAGGCTGAATGATGCGGTAAAGGGAATTTATACCAAAGAGAATGCGGGCAAAAAAGCTCCGGACAAATTTTACGACTACAATACCGGCGTTTTTGAACGCATCAATAAATATGCGTTCAAAGAAGATTATAAAAAGCTGAGCAATGCCGACAAGGAGATTTTTGCCACAGCCAATTACACCGCTGTGTTCAAATTTGAATCTACCGTGTCGGCCGCCAGCAATAAAGAAACAAAAATTGCTCCCAGTAAAAAAGCGGTGATGTTGAAGCTGAATGCGCTGGATGTGATCCATGAAAAAAAATCGATCGAAAATAAAATTAACCTGACAAACTGATGCAAATGAAAAAGTTCATTCGTTGCCTGATCCTTGCCTGCCTTACCGGCACCGCCCTCCATGCCCAGAACCAGCTGAACCGGGTACCATCCTCCGCCGTGATGGTGGTAAAATACTCCGGCGAAAATTTCAGCAAAGCCCTGCCGGTAAAAAAACTCGACAGCTATGGATTCATCAAGGACAATGTATTCAAACTGCTGCATATTGATACCCTTACCTCCTTACAGAATATCGGAATTAATTTTGAACAGGACATTTACCAGTACGTAACCAATGAAGATACCTGCATCAATTTTGTAACCCTGCTGCCGCTGAAGAACGAGGCCCAGTTCCTGAAACTGGTAAAGGCCAATTACAGCGCCCGCAAGAATACCATCAAAAAAAATGGCTTTAGTTTTCTGCCCGTTTCAGATGACACATACATCGGGTGGAACAAAACCACCGCCATCATTGTAAACGCCAGCTACCAGAACCGGCGTAATTACTGGGACAATTATTACAATTCGAACAGCGCAGACAGCACCATAGCCGTGCTTGACAGTACCGTGGCTTATGATACTGCGGTTGCCGTCATCGACTCATTGGCCGCCATTATCCCGCAGGCCGTGGATACCACCGTGGCCGAATCGGACAGCGCCAGCATGGAAATAGAACTGGCACCCATGCAAAGCGAGGAAGAAAAACTAAAGGAAGAAGAACAGGAGCGCATCCGCGACAGCATCAGCAACATGAAGTGGGAACTGTGGCAGCAGCAACAGGAAATGATTGCCCGCAAACAGCAGGAAGCAGCCGCTGAAAGCATCATGAGCAATGCCTTTGCACAAAAGATACGTTCCATTAAAGACAATGAAGGATATAAAAAAGTAATTGACCCGGCCGCCCACGCCAGTATCTGGATCAATACCGAAACCCTGATGGAACAATACTGGAGTTATTTTTCCAGGGGCGCCTATAACCTGCTGCGCAATTACCGGCCCAGTGACACCGACACTTCCGGCGACTTTAATTCGGCCGTGAACATGTATTTTGAAAAAGACAAGCTGCGCATGGAAAGCAAAAGCTATTCGGCCAACAGCAAAATGGCTTCCCTCGCTGCCGGCGTAATGAACAGCAGGCAGAGCAACAGCCTGGCCGGCTACGTAAACCCGGATAACATCGGGTATTTTTCCATGAGCATCAACAGCGAAGCCATGGCACAGTATTATTACATGTACCTGAAAAAGTACATGGCCAGCACCCTGCACATGCGTGAATATACCGAGATCGTGGATGTATACATCGACCTCCTCGAAATCATCATTGACGAAAAAGCCATTGCCGACCTGCTGCCGGGCAATTATATATTTGTAATGCACGACATGAAGCCGCAGATCATGAACTACACCGATTACGAATACGATGATGAATTCAACCGCAAGGAAGTTAAGAAGACAAAGAAAGAACTGTCACCGAGTTTTACCTTTGCGCTGGAAACCCGGAAAGAGGATTTTATGAAAAAAGTGGCGAGCCTGCCGCTGAAATACGCTGAAAAAGACGGCTACAACTACAAAGAAAAAGACGGGTATTATGAACTGGCTTTTAAAGAAGGGGAAATGCCTTTCAGCAGCCTGTACTTTATAGTGAAAGACGGCAAAGTGGTGATCACCACCTCAAAAGAAGTGATCGATATGACCAAAAACAATACCGGCTTTGCCACGGATGAAAAATCGAAGAACTCAATACTCAGCAACAATTATTCGCTCAGCATCAACAGTAAAAAACTCGTGGATAAAATCGCTACACAGGTAAGCACCGATGTAAACAAACAGATCACCGACTACCTGTCGAAGAACCTGGGCGACCTGAATATGGAGAGCCGCCTCAAAGACGGCATGATACAGTCCACCACCACCCTGAACATCAGCGGCAACCACAGCAACAGCCTGGAGTTTTTCTTCAACATGATGGACGCCATTAACCGCATCATGGAACAGGACCGGTACGAGAAGGAGAAAAAGCTGTATTAAAATGAGCCGTAAAAGATGGATCCTGCTGCTGGTCATTGCTGCCATCCTTGTTTTCGGGTACATTAAACTCTTTTACAAAACCTGGACAGAACAGGCCGTGGCCGCCAGTGCCGACCAGGTGCTGGTGATTGATGTGAAGCGGGTGACCAATACACTCCTCTGGCAACTGCTTACTTCGCCGGGCGACTGGAAGTTCAGCAACCCGTTCGCTAAAAAAAGCAAAGACACCTCCTGGCGTGACATGATCCGCATTCCCGATTACCTCTTTGCGTTTCATTCAAAAGGGCAGCCCCCTGGTACCTGGTATGCATTGCTTGATATAAAAAGCAAAACGGGTTTTGATGCATGTCTCAAAAAATTCGGTTTCCGCAGGCTCAGCGAAAATGAATTCACCAATGACAGTACCGGTGTTTACCTCTTCGTACAGCAGGATAAAATGCTGGCAGCCAGGGCGGGTGGGGCCGACAGCAACCTTGTACGCCAGGTGGCATCTGAATTATTTACCAGAAATAAATTCATGGCACGTGCCGAACTGCAAAAAGCGGTGGATGCAAAAAGCCACCTGGCTGTTTATATATCACCAGGTAATATGCTGAAAGAAGCAGGCATTCTGACTGCCAACTTCAACAGAGAGTCGATAAAAATAAACGGGTTGCTGATGCCTGCAGAACAGTATGCCTTTAACGAGGAGGAATTTTCCTATTCCACTTCTTCTGTCGCCAATGTTTGTTTTACGCAGCCCTCACAGCCTTTGTTCGGGTCACTGGACAGTACTACCCGGGAAAAAATTTCAAAAGCCGTTAACCTGCATGCCGATTCCCTGCTGCTGCCGGGCAACCGTTCGTACAGCCTGGTGCTGCAGGATATAAAAGAGAGAGCCGATTCGGCCATCAGCTACACCTTCGATGACGATTTCAACAAAGTGGAGAAACTGGTGGTGAATAATATACAGGAACCTTCCTTTTGCTTTGTGATCAATGGGAAGAATACGGCAGCCCTGCATGCTTACCTGCTGCGTAATAATAAACTGGAGCATACTGCAGAAGGAGAATTGTTCCTCCCGATGCCGCTGGTAAAATCATATTGCCGGGAAGAAACAGGAGGCGCTTTATCTATCACGGCATTCAATTACCTGCCATCGCCGGCAGACACTCATACCAAGGCAGTGTTTTTTCTTCGGCTTTCGTTCAGCAGGATCCCGGGAAATCTTTTGCGTTACTTACCCGGTTCGCTGGCCGAAAGCACAGGCCGCCTGGATGAATTATTCATACAGGTTAGCCGGAAAGAACAGCAGTTGCAGGTTACGGGAATGTTAACAAAAAATAAAAACAGTCCTTCTTTGATCCGGTTCTGAATAAAAAAGACAGCTTAAAAACAGGTTGGCTGTCATACACACATTTTCTGCAAACCCTTTACAAACAAGTACTTCAGGTCTCACTTGCCCAGTTGGGTAAATCATTTTCACAAACAACTTGGTTTGCACAGCGGGAAAACAGCCTGTACTTTTACATTGTTAATCATTGAACACGGCCCGTTATCCGTACCGCGGAATTGCCCCGCTCCTTTTTAACCTTTCTTGCTACTTGTTTAATCCGGTTGTTTGTTAATAAGATCATTTATTAACCATTAAAAAGTACACTTTATGAAACGCAACAACATTTTAATCGCCCTCTCGCTTATTTCCGTAATGCTGTTCAGCACAGCCAACGCTGCCGACACCGCATACGGAGTAACTTCCCTGCCTGTTGAGCTGAAGTATGCCGGCAATTACAACAACCAGCCGCTGATCCAGCTTAACTTCAACGGAACAAAAGAAGAAAACCTGTTCCGCATCACGGTTACCGACCAGGCAGGCGTAATCCTGTATAACGGAAATGTAAAAGGAGAAAATTTTTCCAAGCAGTTCCTGCTGAACACCGATGACCTGGGTGATGCAGTATTGACCTTTGAGATCACCGGCGCCAAATCGGGCAAATCGGTTTCTTACCAGGTAAGCCGCCAGAAAAAGACCACCGAGCAGATGAATGTGGTAAAACTGTAATCGCGGTTTAAAATCCCCTACTATTTACTGTACGTCAGGTGCAGGGTATTCACTAACCCCAAAATAAAAAAATCCCACCGGTAAACCTGGTGGGATTTTTATTGACTGATGTTGTAGGATTATGGGAAGATGCCCAGTTCGGCATAACTGGTAGCTACCTTATTGATGGCGCTTACATAAGCGGCCGTACGCATATCAGGAATATCGGGATTGCTTTGCCACAATTCCATAATTTCCCGGGTGGCGCTGATCATGGTTTCCTCCAGTCCGCTGTGCACCAGTTCCTGTTCATCGGCACCGTGAACGATGGATTTTTTCTCCGCATTGTCCACCTGCTTACCGGTAAGGGTTTCCATCTGGCTGATGATGCGCATGTTCATATTTTCATTGAAGCGTTTTTCCATACGGCCGTAGCGCACGTGGCTCAGGTTTTTCAGCCATTCGAAATAACTTACGGTTACACCGCCGGCATTCAGGTACATATCCGGTACGCAAAGAATTCCTTTTTGTGCAAACACTTCATCCGCTTCGGGTGTGCAGGGGCCATTGGCAGCTTCGCCGATGATCTTTGCTTTTACCCTTGGTGCGTTATCACCGTTGATCACGTTCTCTAATGCTGCCGGAATTAAAATATCACATTCCAGTTCCAGGGCATCGGTATTTTTTGCCAGGTTGGTGGCACCGGGGAAATTGAGGATGCTTCCTGTTTTTTTGCGGTGCTGGAATACCTCTTCTTCATTGAGGCCGGCCGGGTTCATGATGGCGCCTTCGTATTCGGCCAGTGCAATCACTTTGGCCCCTCCCTCACGGAAGAATTTTGCACTGTGGTACCCCACGTTACCCAAGCCCTGTACCACCACGGTTTTCCCTTCAACGCCTACCGGGAGACCCAGTTTTTTCATTACGCCTTCCATATTACATACTTCACGGATGCCAAAGAAAACTCCGAGGCCGGTTGCTTCTTTACGTCCGCGTACACCACCCTGTGTAATGGGTTTACCGGTAACACAACCGGCTGCATCAATTTCACCCGGCTTCAGTGAAGCGTAGGTATCTACTATCCACGACATTTCCCGTTCACCGGTTCCGTAATCGGGTGCCGGTACATCGATGCCCGGGCCGATAAAATTTTTCTTCACCAGTTCGGATGTATAGCGGCGGGTGATTTTTTCCAGTTCGTAATTGCTGTATTTGCGTGGGTTGATTTTGATACCGCCTTTACCGCCACCAAATGGCACATTCACAATCGCACATTTATAGGTCATCAGGCTGGCAAGCGCCATTACTTCATCCTGGTTTACTTCATCGCTGAAACGGATACCACCTTTACAAGGTGATTTGTGCTGGCTGTGCTGTACCCGGTAGGCCTCAATCACTTCTATGCTGCCGTCGTCCCGCTTAACAGGAAAACGCATCTGGTAAACACTGTTGCATGCTTTTATCTGTTCTAATATACCCAAATCCCATTTGGTGAATTTGGCGGCTTTGTCAAAACTCCTTTCCACACTGTGGAAAAAACTGTAAGGCTGTTGCGCACTCATAAAATTGGTTTAATGTTTAGCAATCGTTATTAGTAGTAGTATAAATCAATCTTTGTTTTTTTCGAGCCTGGAGATTTTCCGGTCGATGGAAAACACATAGAGGAATAATCCCAGCAGGATCGTAAGGCACACCGCCACCACCACGTATATTTTTCCGTTGCTCCGCATCAGGTCGGCCGAAGCACCGGCATCCTGCGCAAAACCGGTGGCAGACAGCAGCATACCCAGTATGCAGAAAAGGGAGCGCAGTATAAACTTATTCATCATTCAACAGGGTTTTATCGGTGATCAATTGCAGCCGTATTTTTAGGGTGGCGATCCATACACCCAGCAGCGTCCAGCCAATCACAGCCGGGTAAAAAATCATCCGCATACCGGCATCCAGGTCCTTTTGTGCATTCAGGGCCGGGTTACCACTGTCGCTGCCGGGTGCACCGGGGTGCAGGCTCCCCACCAGCCGGGGTATGATCCAGATGCTGGGAAACAGCATGGCAAAAGCGAAAATATTGTACACGGCACTCACCCGGGCTTTTTTGTCCATATCGGTGAAAGATCCCCGCAGAACAAAATAAGCACCATATATAAGTAATGCAATGGCTGCACCTATCAGTTTGGGTTCTTTCAGTACGCTGCCCAGCGACTGGCTCTGGTCGGTAAGCCAGGTATAATTGGCCCAGATGGAGCCGGTAACATAGCCCAGGATGCCAAACACCGTTCCCACGGCGGCATAATGCCGGGCATAGATATCATTCCGGAGTTTGAATCCACGCAGGTACTTAATGCTGTAAATGAAACTGATAATGAACAGGATCATCATGCCGAACCACATGCACACATGAAAATAAAGATTACGGATGGATTGATGAATGATGGGCAGGTCGGGTACCGCAACCAGAAATCCAGCTACAACTGTGTAGATCAGTAATAACAGGGATAATATTTTCCACCAGTTTTTCTTCAAAAAGGAAAAATTTACCGAGGGGGCAAAGATAGGGGAGAGTTTTTAATTCGTAAGGGATTTTACGTACCGGTTACCGGATACTTGTAACGTACAGTGAATACCGGACCGCGGGGTAACCAGTATTCAGAAAGCAGGCCCCTACTCAATCCTTCCACAGGTAAGGGAAAAGAATTACCGCCATGGCAATCACCAGCACATCCAGCCCGGCAATCAGTGCGGCCATTTGCATTACCGCTCCCTCCCTGAACACTTCGGCAAAAGCCGCTTTGCTCAGCCGCATCAGCAGCAGCAGCTGCGGAAGGATGACCGGGAACCCGAGAATAGCTATCAGCGCTGCATTCTGCTGTGCCTTGGCAGCAATGGCACTCATCAGGGTAAACACGATGCTGATACCGGCGCCACCCAGCATCACTATGCCGGTAAATAAAAGTACATTATTAACCGGGTTGGTAAGAAAAACAGAAAACAGCAGTAAACTGATCAGGCTCATCAGCACCATCAGCACCAGGTTATAAATCATTTTGGCAATGATGAATTCAACCGGGGAAGACACGGAATAAAAATACAGCATCCGGCCACGGCTCTCCTGCAAGAAACTTTTGGCAACTGCATTTACACAAATAAACAGCTGGATCACCCAGAACAAGCCATTCCATACGTTGGCATCGGGCCGGTCGATGGACAGGTAAAGTACAAATATGGTGGAGGCAATGTAGAGCAGGATACCGTAAAAAGTATGCTTCTGCCTCAACTCAAGCAGCACATCTTTTCTTACCAGTGTAACGATCCGTTTGGTCATTGTTGCAAATTACTAACATTCGGGCAAGCCCGGCTGTTTTTCTGGTGCAGGAAGATAACGCCCACGGGGACCGGTACCCGATCGTGAATCCACAGCCCCTGTCCGATTTATCCACAGCCGCTAAAACTCGAAATCTTTCTACACTAACGAAAAAACAATAAATATATATTACAAAATCTTTCACTAAAACTAAAGCAAATGAAACAATGTTTAACGATGTGCCTGCTGATAACAGGCTTGTTCTGTGTTTATGAGTTGCCGGCGCAGGATATTATGAAAGGAGCGCCGGGCATGTATCCCGAGCAAATGGTTTTTAAAACAAATCCGCCTGCATTCCGCAAGGGTTCGGTACTGGTAACCGATGCAGCAGGCAATATGGCTGTCAGCAGCAACGCACTGCTGAACCGTACCGAGCGGGATAACCTGGGTATGGAACATTACCGCTACCAGCAAACCTACAATGGCATCCCCGTGGAAAATGCCACCTACGTGGTGCATGTGGCCAATGGAGCAATCAGCAGCCAGAATGGAAAATGGATCAAGGATTTCCCTTCTTCATTGCTGTCTTCTCCTTCCATCAGCAAAACATCAGCGCTCAGCAAAGCAATGACATTTGTGGGCGCCCGTGAATATAAATGGCAGGTACCTGCAGAAGAAGCATTCATCAAAAAGGAACAGAATAACCCCCGTGCAACTTTTTATCCCAAAGCCGAACTGGTGTATTACAGCGGCGAAGAGGATGTGATCCCCGCTGAACTTCGCCTGGCCTACAAACTCGATATCTATGCCCAGTACCCGCTGAGCCGCCAGATTGTGTTTGTGGATGCAGCCAACGGAAAAATTCTCGGAAAAAGAGAACTCATTCATACCACCAATGCAACCGGCACCGCCATTACCGCTTATTCCGGTACGCAAACCATCACCACTGATTTTACCGGCAGCACCTACCGGCTGCGTGAAACAGGAAGAGGCAATGGCATCAACACGTACGACATGCGCCTGGCAGGAACCAATTACAACGCCGCCGTTGACTTCACCGATGCCGATAATACCTGGAACAATGTGAACGCCAATAAGGACCAGTATGCCACCGATGGTCACTGGGGAACAGAAAAGACCTGGGATTATTATTTTACCAAGTTCAACCGCAATAGTGTTGACAATGCAGGCTTTGCCCTGAACAGCTACGTGCACACCAACCTTATTGCATTTGGGTATGGAAATAACATCAATGCCTTCTGGGACGGAAGCCGCATGACCTACGGCGACGGCGGTACCAGCGGCAGTGTTACCTATACTCCACTCACTGCACTGGATGTTTGCGGGCATGAAATAACCCACGGTGTTACCGAAAGAACATCCAACCTCAATTATTCAAACCAATCCGGCGCCATGAACGAAGGCTTCAGCGATATCTTCGGAACTGCCATTGAATTTTATGCCAAGGGTGCCAGCGGCAACTGGAACATCGGTGAAAACATCGGTGCTGCCTTCCGCAATATGAGCAACCCCAACCAGTTCAGTCAGCCCGATACCTACCTGGGTACTTTCTGGTATACCGGCACGGCCGACAATGGCGGTGTTCATACCAACAGCGGCGTACTCAATTTCTGGTTCTACCTGTTATCCCAGGGCGGAAGCGGAACCAACGACATCGGCAATGCCTATTCCGTTACAGGGCTGGGCATCGATAAAGCCGCCGCCATTGCCTACCGCACCAACACCTTTTACC
>DMRT01000135.1 GCA_003455235.1 Chitinophagaceae bacterium | reverse complement strand
AATGCCGTTTTCCCGGAAGATCTTTTTATTATCCTGCTGATGAATATATCCATTGCCGGATACCACCAGGCGGTTGGTGCGGTTCAGGATATTGTAATCGTTCCGCACTGAATATTCTCTGCGGGGAAGGGGTGCATCGGTACTGTTCAGCCAGAAAGTTTCGCCATTGGCATTGATCCATTCGCTGGTACCCTGGTAACGGGGCTCATCACTTACTTCCCAGATGGATTGGGTCCACTTCCCTTTCACGGCTTCGGGTTTCTGCATTTCTTTAATCCAAGTTTTATTGCCCCGGTATTTCCAGATCACGGGATTCTCATAGGTCCAGTCTTCCCGCCAGTGTTTAATGATCATCGAATCGGTGATCACCAGCAGGTGCTGAAGAACAATGCGTTTGTTGCCGGCTTCAACCGGGAATACATACTCCAGTCCGCCGTTTATTATTTCTCTCTCATGAAATTTATAATTGGGATCGGGTGAAAAGGTTTCTGCATATTTGAATTCCACTTCAAAGCATCCGCAGAGTTTGTTGATGTTTTTGTCGGGGGTTTGCGCTATTCCTGTTTGCAGGAGGGCAGTGAGTAAAGCCAGGCTGATTATCTTTTTTACCATGATGTATAATTTGGTTGCAAAAGAAATCAATCTCACAGGCAGCCACTTACGGATTCAGGAACGATATTTACGCAAAAAGAAAAAGCTGCCCATGTAAACAGGCAGCTTTTAAACTCATAGGATATAAATCAGTTTACCAGGCTGTACCTGAACTGGGGTTTGCCCCGGGTACCTCCGTCGTTTACGCCCATGTCGATGCATTTGAATTTATAAAAATTGCCGCGTGGATCTTTGATAATATAAAACCGGTCCTGTCTTGCGCCTGTGGCCGGCTGTGTGCTTCTCCAGCTGCTTCCGATGGCCCACCGGCTGGCCGAGAAGCTTGCGTTGGCAACACTGTCTTTGTTGAATGCCGAAAAGGCTGCGGCAGCCGTGGCTGCATCTGCATAAATCTTTGTGGCAACGGTTACGCCGGATAAATGATTCACGGCAATCAGGTCAGAAAAGTTATACGGGACAGCGCCGGCTCCAAAATTGGTTTCAAAAACGGAGTAGGTCCATACCAGGTCCCATTTTTCTTTTTCCGGTTGTGCATCCACCAGTCCGTTTTCAAAAGAAACGCCTTTAAAATGCCAGTTGGCATCTTTTGGTATCAACAGGGTTTTGAAGCTTGTTTCCTGTATGCCTGCATATTGCAGGGTATACCCGCCTGCTGCATTGCGCAGCACACGGAGTTTTACCCAGGGCCTGGCGGCAATGCCCCCACCGGTACCGCGGTTTACAATGATCACTTTATTATCTGCGTCCGTGGCAGATACTTCGGGTATTACGGTTTTGCTGATGTCGCCGGCAATGTTGTCAAAATAAACAAGCTGATCAGGCAATGGATTGGTTTGACTGGTACTGAGGGTAAGGCCAATGGTATCGGCTGCACCTACGGTAGACAGGTCGTTTTTTGCCAGCACTTTAGCTCCGGCCACAGAAGTGTTGTTAAGAATTACCCTGAACCCGGTGCCGCAGTAAAAACCAAGGTCCCAGCCGGAACGTAATACAGGGGTTTGTTTATCAGCTGAAAGATCGATGTAAACAGAATTGCCTGCTGCAGTTCCCGGCTCAGCGGCTGCAATACCACTTAACTGGATAGTGGCGCCGGCGGATGTAGGCACAATAATGATGGGGTCGGCATCTTTTTTACAGGCAGAAAAGAGGGCGGTAACTGCCGCAATGGTGATGATTGTTTTAAACGGTTTCATAAATTATTTTTATCGGTTGATGGATTATTTCTGTTTCCTGTTCCATTGAAGGGCAAGGCCAATGAAGTACGAACGGCCGTAACTCACTGCCACAGCACCACCTGCATTATGGATGCTTCCGGATGCTGCTGCGGTATTGTTTACGTTATTTACGTCGAAAATATTTTTTACACCTGCGGTGATGCTGATGTACCTGTTCAACGTGCTGTTTGCGGTAAAGTCGGCCAGGTGATAGGCGGATGTTTCGGCGATGTATAATACATCCTGTCCGCTGGTGCTGGTACCGGTAACATATTGCGGTTTGACGCCGGTGTATTTATAAAACAGGCTGAACTTGGTTTTGATTTTATCCCATGCATAACTGATTGATGCGTTCAGTTCGGGGCTCCACAGGTATTCCTTATCATCCAGTTTGATATATTCCTTATCGTCGTACAATTTCCGGTAAAAGCCGGTGTATGAAAAACCCAGACCGGCATCCAGTTTCTTCCAGGCCATTTTTGTTTCCAGCACAGCACCGGTTGTTTTTGCTTTGTTCACATTGAAATAACTGTATTGGTTACTTCCGGACGCAGCCAATGCAAAATCAATCTGGTTGTTGAAGTCATTGAAGAAGCCTCCCAGCGAAGCACTGTAAGTAAGGTTCCGGGACGGAGTGGCTGTCCAGTTAAGTGAACTGTTGAAGCTGTTTGAATATTCGGCTTTCAGGTTAGGGTTTCCCACAATGTTGTGATTCACATCTACAAAATTGAAATACAGTTCACGTAAGGCAGGAGAGCGGAAGCCGTATGCGTAAGCGAGACGGAGGTCGAGGTTTTTGTTTATTACAAATTTACTGTTGATGGAAGGGATCACCGGCGGCGCATTGTATACGGAGTTTTTGATGAAACGCAAACCCGGGCGGATATTGATGCGGCTGGTCGGTTTGATCTCTGCTGAAACAAAAGCGGCATAGTCGGTAATTGCGGGTGTGCCGGAAATGCGTTCCCCGCTTGCTTCTTCCCGGTTGATGTCTACACCCGGCTGCAGGGTAAGCATGGGAGATACCTGGTACAGTACACTGGTGCGGAACGTAAAGCTGTTGAATTTCGCCAGGTCCTGTTCACCCTGGCCGGTGGTAAGCTGATCGGTTCCTTTTTCAAAGTCATGCACCGTTGTTTTTGTCTTTCTTTTGTAATCAGTGTAACTTATAATGCCGGCAAGCTGTTGGTTCTTGTTGAAGGTATACCCGCCCTGCAACTGGTGAGAGAAACGATCGGTGATGTATTGCTGATCGATGGCTTTATAGTTGCTGTAATTGATCGGTCCCCGGCTCTTAATGTCTTCATTCAGCAGGTCGGTGCGGTAATAGGCATTGAATGCGCCCTTGCTGTAACCGATCTTGGCATTGCCCATCCATTGTTCTTTTGGCAGCCAGTCTTTATCGCGGCCATACGCATCACCGCCATAACCGTTGAAGTCATTGTGTGTGGCGCCTGCTGATAAGGACCAGTCTTTTTTCTTATAACCAACGTTCAGGTTTTGCGTATGCACCCCTTTGTAGTTGAAAGCATGGTATTCATTTCCGGCGGTTTCTTCCTGCAGTTTTACCGATACAGAAAGATCGTCTTTCTGGTGTTTTTTGGTGATGATGTTTATCACCCCTGCCAATGCATCCGATCCGAAGATCACCGACATGGGACCTTACACGATTTCGATGCGTTCGATGCTGTTGATGTCAACCTGGTTCAGGCTTTCCCGGGTATCGCCGCGGTCGATCATGGGCACCCCGTCGAGCAATATCTTCACATTGCGTCCGCTCATACCCATCAGTTGTACATCGGTGGTGCCAAGTGTATTGTCGTTCGAAAAGCGGAACCCCACCTGGTTATTCAGCACCTGTTGTACATTGGTGGCACCGCTGAGTTTGATGCGTTCACTGTTAATTACCCGTACCTGGTAAACAGATTTTTTTACAGACTGTGGTTTGTACTGCCCGGTAATAATCACTTCCGACAGGTCTTTTGAATACCAGGCCGTATCAGCAGTCTTGTTCTGGGCATAAACCGCTGCGGTTCCAGCGAGTGCTGCAGCGGTTATAAATAGTTTCTTCATTGCAAATAGGTTTATGACGCAAAACTATTTTCACTGGCGAAGAGCTTTATCACGGAATTGTCATTTACACCTGTTGCTGATATCAATCAGGGAGCTTTTACCGAATGATGACAGAGGAGCTGATATAGGTCAACGATACTACTGACCTGCATCAGCGCAATTGCGTGATAAATGGTTAGGGCAACCGGTGTGGCTGAAGAAGATTCCTGATTCCGTAAGCCGTTTTCTTTTTTCGTAAACGCAATGATTAATGAAGCAGCAGTTCGCAGGGCTTGATGCCGGTGTGTTTTTTAAACGCAGTTGAAAAGTGGGAGATGGATGAATACCCGAGCATCATCGAAACTTCGGTAACGCTGAGGCCTTTGTCGTACAACAGGTATTTGGCATGTTCCATGCGCTGGCCCTGGTAAAAGTCGAAGATGGTGGTTCCAAATATTTCTTTGAATCCTTTCTTAAGGTAGCATTCGTTAATCGCTACTTTGCGGCTGAGTGCTTTGATGGTGATGGGCTCGCCGATGTGCTGCAGCAGTACTTCCCGGGCTTTGATGATCTTTTCCCGGTCTTCGGCATTTTGCAGGAATTTACAGGTAAAACCGGTCTCCTTGTCTTCGCCCAGCATGCAATCCATGCTGTACAGCAGCAGGATCTGTGTTTGTGCATTGATGAAGATGTTTTCCCGGGTATCGGTGTAGGTATGGTTCAGCAGCGCTTCAATAGCAGTTCTTGTTTTGCCGCACAAAGGCAGCTGTTTTGAAAAAGACGTTTTATGCCTGAAAGAAAGGACTTCTTCCGTTAAGCCGGTTTGGTTGCTGTTGTTGGTGAACTGGGTAAGGTATGTTGGTTTAAAACTGAAGCTGACCACATCTACACTGTCCACCTTTTCCACGCAGCTCTTGCTGCTGCTGAATTTGCAGAAATCACATTCGGTCTGCTTCTGCCGGCAATACACGTTGCCGCTTACGCAGAATTTCAGTTCAAGATAATTGCCGGCAGGGTTGTTCTTCTCCACATGGTATACCAGGATACCGGTATCATCGATGTTCCATTGCGGTTGCCGGCGATAGCGCCTGATGGAATAATTCACCGAACCGGGCACCACCCGGTCAACATGCAGCAATACCTCCAGGTCGTCGTGCATAACAGGCTGCCGCTGGGCAATACTTAGTATGTCGGTTGATTGATTCATTGAAGAATTTCGATGCAAATATACAAAAGAATGTTTAAACAGTGAAAAGCCAGCAAGGCGTCCGGGGGCTTTTTTACCGGCTCTTGCCTGCTGTATTTTGCCAGGTAAAACAGGTAAAATTCCGCCTCCGGAACGGGTGGGAATTTGTGTAAAAAATGACTTAAAATAAGCCTTCGATAATTGCCGGGAACCCCTGCTTTTTTGTACATTTGCACGAATGTGATTTTTACATCTAAAAAGCGATTGAGAACGATTTTATGAGTACAGAAACAGCAGCAATTCCTACCCCAGCCACCAACGGCTATGGAGCCGACAGCATACAGGTTTTAGAAGGTTTGGAAGCCGTGCGGAAACGCCCGGCTATGTACATCGGCGACATTGGCAACAAAGGACTGCACCACCTGGTTTACGAAGTGGTTGATAACTCCATTGACGAAGCCCTCGCCGGCCATTGCAAAAACATCAATGTAACCATTCACGAAGATAATTCCATCAGCGTTCAGGACGATGGCCGTGGTATTCCCACTGCCATGCATACCAAAGAAAAGCGCAGTGCGCTGGAAGTGGTAATGACGGTTTTGCATGCCGGGGGTAAATTCGATAAAGACTCTTACAAAGTATCCGGTGGTTTGCACGGCGTGGGTGTAAGCTGTGTGAATGCATTAAGCACCAAACTGCACGTGGTGGTACGGCGTGATGGAAAAATGTTTGAGCAGGAATACGCCACCGGCATCCCGCAATATGCCGTACGGGAAATCGGTAAGGCCGATACCACCGGAACCACGGTTCACTTCTGGCCCGATGCTTCCATTTTTTCGGTAACCGTTTATAACAAGGATATCCTGGAAGGAAGGCTGAGAGAACTGGCCTACCTCAACCGGAAAATCAACATTACCCTGAGCGACCTTCGGGAAGTTAACGAAGAAGGGAAATCGTACAGCAAAACATTTTACAGCGAAGGCGGCATCACCGAATTCGTGGAAATGATCGATAAGAATGCCAACCGCATGTCGCTGATCCCGAAAGTGGTTTATTGTGAAGGATACGACAGCGCCACCAATGTTACCGTGGAAGTAGCCATGGTTTACAATGCCGGCTACCAGGAGCATATTTTCAGCTATGTAAATAACATCAACACCATTGAAGGTGGTACGCATGTGGCCGGCTTCCGCAGAAGCATCACCCGTGTGTTCAAAAGTTATGGTGAAAAGGAGAACATGTTTGAAAAAGCCAAAGTGGAAATTGAAGGAGACGACTTCCGCGAAGGCCTTACCGCCATCATCTCGGTAAAGGTACCCGAGCCCCAGTTTGAAGGACAAACCAAAACCAAGCTGGGTAATAATGAAGTGATGGGCGTGGTGGATCAAACCCTCAGCCGTGTGCTGGATGCTTATCTTGAAGAAAATCCGAAGGAAGCCAAAACCATTATCCAAAAAGTGATCCTGGCCGCACAGGCAAGGGCTGCTGCCCGCAAGGCCAGGGAAATGGTACAGCGTAAAAGTGTATTGACCGGCGGCGGCCTGCCAGGTAAGCTGGCCGACTGCAGTGATAAAGACCCGGGCAAATGCGAACTGTTCCTCGTCGAAGGAGACTCGGCGGGGGGTACCGCCAAGCAGGGGCGTGACAGAAGTTACCAGGCCATCCTTCCGCTGCGTGGTAAGATACTGAACGTGGAAAAAGCCATGGAGCATAAGATCTACGACAACGAAGAGATCCGCAATATGTTCACTGCCCTGGGCGTGAAGATCGGAACACCGGAAGATCCCAAAGCATTAGATACTTCCAAACTCCGTTACCACAAGCTCATCATCATGACCGATGCCGACGTTGACGGTAGCCATATCGCCACCCTCATACTCACCTTTATCTTCCGGTATATGAAAGAACTGGTGGAGCAGGGTTATGTATACATTGCCCAGCCACCGCTTTACCTTGTTAAGAAAGGAAAAGAGCAGGAGTATGCATGGAATGATGAAGAAAGAAAAGCATTGGTTGCCCAGATTGGCCAGGGTAAAGATGACAGCGTAACCATCCAGCGCTATAAAGGTCTTGGTGAAATGAATGCAGAACAACTTTGGGATACCACCATGAATCCTGCAACAAGAACGCTGAAACAGGTAGCCCTGGAAAGTGCTGCAGAAGCAGACCGTGTATTCAGTATGCTGATGGGAGACGAGGTGCCGCCACGCAGGGAATTCATTGAAAGCCACGCCCGCTACGCCAAGATCGACGTGTAAAATGGGTGCCGGCCGGAGGAAGAGGCCGGGCTGTGTTTGGGCCGCATTTTTGGAAAACCCGGGAATTTCAGTAGCTTGTATCCCGAAGTATATAACTTCAACCCATATTTACTAACCATAAATTCAAGAAAATGTCAAAAATGTTAACCGCTTATTGCATGAAGACAAAGGAAAAAAATGTTCCGATGCAGGATGCAGTAATCACTAAAACAGCCCGTGGAGGATATATGGCCCAGGGGCATGACGGTAAAGGCAATAAGATGACCACCATGCTCAATGAAGCAACTGCCCTGGAAGCCGTTAAAAACGGGGTGGCCAAAAAATCCTGGTAAATTTCAACAAAGAACTTATTAAAGGCCATTCGGTTGCGGATGGCCTTTTTTATTGCTTCCCATTGAAGACTGGCGGAAATTAGGATTCTTTACCCATGCAAATAAAAAGTAAAGTTTTGTGCTGCTACGGTAACGGCCGTTCAAAAAATACTATATTCGGAATACGCTAATGCTGCCTGCAATGAAACAAGGATCCTTTTTTACCCTGCTTCTGTTCATCGTGGTAACCGGCCATGCACAGCCCGGACTGTATTCCGCCCTTACCATTCCTGATTCATTAAAAAAAGACGCCGATGTGATCATGCGTGACGAAAGCATCCGGCTGAGCGTAAAAGATAAAAACACCGCCTGGTACGATGTACACCAGGTGATGACCATCCTGAATGAACAGGGAAAACGCTTCCTGGCCTTTGTGCAGTTCTCCGATAAATTTCATGTACTGGATGATGCAGAAATCAAGGTATACGACATGCTCGGGAACCGGAAGAATACCTATTCCAAAAAGGAAATGAACTCCCAGAATTACGGTGAAGGCCTGGTGCCTGAAGGGAAGGTTACTTATTTTGATATTACCGCACCGGCTTACCCCATCACCGTGGAATATAATTACAGCATCAAGTTCAAAGGCATATTCAGCCTGCCCGGTTACGATTATCACTCCCCCTGGCAATCGGTACAGCACTCAAAGTTTGAAGTGGAAGTGCCCTCCGACCTTGGTGTCCGGTACAAACTGGTGAACACAGATCTACAGCCAAAGCTCAGTCGTTCCGGAAGCAAGGATCTGATGCAATGGGAGGTGAACAACCTGAAAGCGTATAAACTGGAAAAACACAGCGGTTCTCCCTACCTCTATGAACCGATGGTATTGATCGGCCCGAATAAATTCCAGCTGGATGATTACGAAGGCGACATGACCAGCTGGAAGAACCTGGGCAACTGGATCAATAACCTGTACGCAAAAACTACCGGGCTGCCGGAGGAGAAAAAGCAATTTTACCAGGCATTGGTGAAGGATGCTTCCACCGACCGGGACAAAGCAAGGATATTGTATTCGTACCTGCAGAACAACATGCGCTATGTAAGCATCCAGTTAGGCATTGGCGGACTAAGACCCTTTCCTGCAAGTTTTGTGGATGATAAAAAATACGGCGATTGTAAAGCCCTGAGCAATTACCTGAAATCGGCCCTCGATGCCGTAGGCGTTAAATCAAATATTGTGATCATCCAGGGAGATCTTAAGCCAAGAAACGTCATGGAAGATTTTCCGGCCAATTATTTCAACCACGCCATTCTCTGCGTTCCGCAACCGAAGGATTCCATCTGGCTGGAATGCACCAGCCGCACATTACCTTTTGCAGAACTGGGCCCGTGGACAGAAAACCGCAAGGCCATGATGGTTACCGATGAAGGAGGTGTACTGGTAAGCACACCGGCGAGTAACTATTTACGAAACACGCAGTCGGTGAAAACCATCATTGAGGTAAACACCGATGGCGGTGCTATAGTGAATGCCTTCTGCAGCCTTACGGGGGAAAACAGGGACGACATGCTGATGGGCTTTCACGACCTCAAAGACGATGAGAAAAGGAAAGCCTTTATAACCGACATGAACTGGAAACAGCCCGATGCACTGAACCTCAGCACAGCGGGTAAACCGGATAATCCCTATTGGGTAAAGGCGTCTATGGAATATGAAAAGATATATTCCTTCAGCGCCGGGCCAAAGTTGTTTTTTGAACCGCGGCTGTATCCCGTTTTTAATGAAGACATCCCGGAGAACAGCAGCCGGCTGCGTGACTATCACTTCACCAATCCTTACCAGGTATTTGATACCACCGTATATAAATTCCCGGCGGGGTTCAGCCTCGAAAATGTACCAAAGAACAAATCGGTGAACAAGCCTTTTGCCGGTTATACCTGCACCTACACCTGGGATGCGGCCGCACGTACACTCACTACAGTGGTTTCGCTGCAGATGAAAGAGCGGGTGATCAAAGCAGCTGATTATAATGCCTTGTATGATTTTAACAGGCAGGTAATGGCCGATGTGAATGAGAAGATTGTTATGAAACGGGACTAAGTTCCTTTACCGCAGCTTTGTGCATTTTTCCCAAAAACTCATGCAGGTCTTTCATGGTGCGGATGGATTCCACCACAAGAATACCGTTCTTTCCCACCTGCTTCAGCTTTGCTTTGTTGGTGCCCGTTTGTAAAAAGAGGAGGATGCCATTGAATACTTCGCTCTGGAAATAGGGTGAATCGGGATTGCCCACGAAGAAACAGCGAAGGGTATCATTCTTCAGCAGCATTTTTTCAAAACCAAGGTCAACGGCCAGCCTGCGGCAGCGAACGGTGGTAAACAGGTCTTCCACTTCCGCCGGTACCGGACCAAAGCGGTCGGCGAGTTCCTGGTGAAAGACGAGCAGGTCATCTTCCGTTTCACAATTATCCAGTCGTGAATACAGGCTCAGCCGTTCGGTGATGCTTTCTACGTATTCATCCGGTATCAGTATTTCCAGGTCGGTATCAATGCTGCAGTCGGTTACATAATCATCCTGCTGCTGTATCTCGGCTTTAAACAATTCCTTGAATTCCGAACGTTTCAGTTCCCGGATGGCTTCATCCAGTATCTTCTGGTACATTTCAAAACCAATCTCGGCAATAAAGCCGCTTTGCTCTCCACCCAGCATATTGCCGGCGCCGCGGATGTCAAGGTCTCTCATGGCAATCTGGAAACCACT
>DMRT01000341.1 GCA_003455235.1 Chitinophagaceae bacterium | reverse complement strand
TAATCGGATGTAATGTTAACCTTGGCAACATACCACCGAACGAGGTGATACCGCTTGAAGCAATGCGCATCGGCCTGCGGGGAGATACATTTAATCTCTACCGGAATAAAGGAACAGCATAATGCGGACATATGGCCTCATCGGTTTTCCATTAACCCAACCCTTCTCCCAAAAATATTTCACCGAAAAATTCCTGGAAGAAGGAATCGGTGGATGCAGGTATGAGCTATTCCCAATCGAATCAGTAAATGAGGTTCCAGCCCTGTTGCAATCCAACCCGTCTCTGAGGGGGTTGAATGTAACGATCCCTTATAAGCAATCCATTCTTTCATACCTGGATGACAGCACACATATCCCCGCCGGATTGCAAGCCTGTAATTGTATCAGAATTAGGGATGGAAAACTGGCAGGATACAATACCGATACAACCGGGTTTGAGCGATCATTGCTTCCCCACCTGAAGGAGCATCATACTCATGCACTGATCCTGGGCAACGGGGGAGCGGCGGCCGCCATTAAATATGTTCTTGATAAACTCAGCATCGGTTATCGTGTGGTAAGCAGGAAAAGGGGGGATGTTTCTGTATTGGCATATGCGGATATTGATGAAGCAATCATAACAGATCACCCGCTTATCATCAATACCACCCCGCTGGGTACTTATCCCGATACCGGCAGTTGCCCGGACATTCCTTACCGGTTTCTTACTGCCAGGCATTTGCTGTACGATGTTGTATATAATCCTGCCAAGAGTTTATTCCTGCAAAAAGGAGAGGATTCAGGTGCTGGTATAAAAAATGGCTACGAAATGCTGGTTCAGCAGGCCGAGGAAAGCTGGCGCATCTGGAATGAAGATTAAACAGATAAAAGGGTCTTGAGTTTTTCGGGAACCGGAACTACCTTTTTAGCCGCATAATCATAGCAGATCATTCCTGTCTTTGCATTTGCCAGTAATGTCTTTTTGTTGTTTCTATCAGCAAATAACTGGTAAAACAACTCAAAGCCCACACGGGAAATTTCACCCGCGATGAACATCACTTCCACCACATCGCCGTAAAATGATTCACTTTTAAATTCCACGGCGAGGTCGCTCATGATCAGGCCGGTACCTTCAATATTTAATTCAGTATATCCATGCCGGTGAAGCCACTGCATCCTTGCTTCATGTACAATGCTCACAAAAGCATCGTTACTCAGGTGGTTGCCGTAATTGATATCAGTGATCCGGACAGGTATCATGAACGTTGCGATTATTGTGTGCGGCACCTCGATTTTGATTCTTGCCATACGGTTATTTGTTTAAGAAAGCGATGAGTTTTTCCATGGCCTTTTTCCGGTGGCTGTATTGATTCTTTTCTTCCATCCCCATTTGGGCAAAGGTTTTTTCACTTCCATCCGGAATGAAAACGGGATCGTAGCCAAAACCATTTTCTCCTTTTTTTTCAGGGATGATTCTTCCTTTACATATCCCTTCAAACCGGTATTCTTTTTTGTCCAGCATTAAAGATATCACCGTTCTGAACCGGGCTGTCTTGTCTTCTTTGTGGGCCATATTTGCCAGCAACTTTTCAATATTGGCATCAAAACTCCTGTTCTCACCTGCATAGCGGGCACTTTTTACGCCGGGCTCACCGTTGAGGGCCGGCACTTCCAGGCCGGTATCTTCACTGAAACAATCCTGACCTGTGAGGTTAAAAATGGTGGTTGATTTTTCTGATGCATTTTCTTCAAGCGTATCATGCGGTTCAGGAATATCGATGTGAATACCTGCTTCTTTCAGTGTAATGATGTTGAATTTTGTACCCAGTACCGAACGGATTTCATCAACCTTGTGCTGGTTATTGGTCGCAAAGATCAGGTGGTTCATGTGATGCGGTTAGGTTAAGGAAAAAACCTTTTTTAAGCTGTTCCATAATTTCATTTTTTCCTGCTTATCTGCCTGTAACACCTGGAGAGGAACAGAAGAAAGATAAACCTGGTTATTGAAATGCTGCAACTGGTAATGCGGGAATTGAAGAGGAAGGCTCAGTTCAGCAAGGTCCACGCCAAACAATAATACTGTTTCTGCCTTTACCTGATCTGTCATCAATGTATACGAAAGCCCGGTGTTTTTTTCCACGTTGATCAATGCAATATCGGCCATGCTGAGTTTGCAGGCGGTGAGTATACCTGCTAAAAAATTCAACTCATCTTCAGGTAGGTACATAGCAGCCGTTGCACGCACAAGCACAGCGATTTTCCGACGGTTCTCACCCAAAAATGAAACAATGCCGGCCGGCTTCAAATCATACAAAGATTTGCTGAACAAACCTTCAAGCACAATCGGCGTAAGTTGAATATTATCTAAACTCATTGCAATCCCTTTAAAAGACCCCGTTAGTCTTCTTTTTTTCGTTTCTTTGCCGTAAAATTAATGATTATGATTGCTGCAGGAAATATTAATATTACCAGGGTGGAACGGAGTAAATTGAAGGATACCAATCTTACCAACATCCCCTTCGGTAAATACTTCACCGATCATATGCTGGAAGTGGATTACGAGGACGGTGAATGGAAAAATGCAGAGATCAAACCTTATCAGCCTTTATTGCTGGAACCCTCTTTGGCTGCCCTGCATTATGGCATGGCCATTTTTGAAGGCATCAAGGCATATAAAAACGAAGAAGGCGAAGCATTCATATTCCGTCCCCTGGATAATTTTAAACGATTCAATGCATCCGCTGAACGAATGCAGATGCCCCAGGTTCCGGAAGAGTTGTTCATGGAAGGCATGCGAACACTGATTAACCTGGATAAAAACTGGATACCCCAGCAGCCCGACCATTCCCTGTACATCCGCCCCTTCATGTTCAGCTCCGATGAAATGATCGGGGTAAGGCCCAGCGATAAATACAAATTCCTGATCATTTTAAGTCCAACAGGGCCTTACTACAGTGCCCCCATGCGGATCTATGTGGAAGAGCATTATGTGCGGGCCGCCCCGGGTGGTGTTGGTTATGCCAAAGCAGCGGGTAACTATGGCTCGGCCATGTACGCCACCGCCCAGGCAAAACTGAAGGGATACGACCAGGTATTATGGATGGATGCCTATGAACATAAGTATGTGCAGGAATGCGGTACCATGAATGTTTTTTTTATCATTGGTAATAAAGCCATTACCCCGGGGCTGGAACAGGGAACCATCCTGGCTGGTGTTACACGGGACAGTGCCATTGCCGTATTAAAAGAAATGGGCTTTGATGTGGAAGAACGTAACCTCAGTATAAATGACATCATCGACGCCTACAAGGCCGGGGTTTTATACGAGGTATTCGGTACCGGTACGGCGGCCACCATCTCCTTGATAAAGGAACTGGGATATAAGGATTTCACCATGTCGTTCGATGTGGAGAAATGGCAGACAGCCCCGGAGCTGAAACGCAGGCTGAACGCCATCCGGTACGGGCAAATGCCTGATAACCATGGCTGGATGTACAAGATCTGACTTTAGAGAATTTAAATAGGAACCAACCGTCCCCCCAGGGGGCGGTTTTCTTGTTTTATGTGAATAAAAATTGATTTTTTTTGGGTTTAATTTTCCAAAATCAAATCATAAACCCTACCTTTGCCGTCCTAAAAATAAAAGGTACCAAATGCCTACAATACAACAATTAGTAAGAAAAGGAA
>DMRT01000201.1 GCA_003455235.1 Chitinophagaceae bacterium | reverse complement strand
GCCTTTGCTCAAAGCATCGCCGATGCAGCCATCGCCAACAACGTAAAAACAGCCGAAGAACTGAACGGTGTTTCAGTAAACGGATCCACCGTTGCTGAACTGATCAACGACAAACTGGCTGCCATCGGTGAAAAGATTGCATTGACAAAATTTGAACGCATCGATGCACCATACGTGGCTTCTTATATACACGGAGCCAACCGCATGGGAGTATTGGTGGCCATGACCAAAGAGGCAGCCGAAGCCGGAAAAGACGTGGCTATGCAGATTGCGGCCATGAACCCGCTGGCGGTTGACGAGAGTTCTATCTCAGCGGAAACCGTAGCAAGGGAAAAAGAAATCGCCATCGAACAGATCAAGGCAGAAGGAAAACCGGCTGAAATGGCTGAAAAAATTGCCATGGGTAAAGTAAATAAGTTCTTCAAGGAAAATACCTTACTGGCCCAGGCTTTTGTAAAAGACAACAGTAAATCAGTAGCCGATTACCTGAAAAGTGTGGATGCCGACCTGAAAGTAACCGACTTTAAACGGGTGGCACTGGGATAATGATAACCAATCCATAAATAATAAGAACCCCGGGTGATTCCGGGGTTTTCTTTTTACCGGTAACCACTGAATGTGTATTTTCAGTGATTGTTTACATAAACGCCTATACCCGGATGTATCGTTTCTTATTTCTTATCGTGTTACTGGCGGCTGTAGAAATTTCATTTGCGCAAAGCAGCGAGATACAGCAGTTGGCGGGAAAGCTCGAAAGCAACAATGATCATGAAGCCGTGATCAGGCAGGCAGGTGAACTGCTTGCCGGAAAAAAAATGCAACCCGAAGACAGGTTGGCGATCCAAACCGTACTGGTACATAAATACCACGAACTGAAACAATGGGATAAATGTCTTGCCTACTGCCAGCAACAGGTTGCCGAAGCACATAAACAGAACGATGTATTTGGTGAAGCAAACTTTTATAAACTCATCGGCAATACCTATTACCATATCCCCGACCATGACCGGGCATTGGAATACTGGAAAAAGTGCATCGCTATCAGCGAAGCCAGCCAATATAACCTGCTGCTCGAACAATGCTACCATAATGTGGGAGCGGTAATACTGGAGTCCGGGACAAACCTTTCCGAGGCAGAACAGAATTTTGAAAAAGCCATAGCGCTTAGTATTCTCAATAAAACCGACACCACCCAGTTGGGAAACCTGCATTACCGGCTGCTGGCTACACTTTACGAAGTTTCCGGCCGGATTGAAAAGGCAGGTGAGTTATACATGAAAGTTATTGAAAGGGCAAGGCTGCTGAACGACAGCCTGCGCATAGCAGAAGCACTTATGTTTTACGCCAAAGTGCTGGTGAAAGAGAAAAAATTTGATAAAGCCATCCAGGTGGGTAAGGAAGCGTTGCTGATATCCGGTAAGATCCGGAAGCTGGATATGGAACAAACAGCACTTGACCTGCTGGCCGAAAGCTATGTAATGTCCGGTAATTATAAGGAAGCATTCAGCTACCTGAAACTGGCAAACAATTCCTTTAAGCAGCGATTCAATACCGATCTTAACCTGAAAATAAGTGAAGCCGAAGCCAGGTTCAGAAACGCAGAAATACAGCATGAAAAAGAAATGGCCATTGTGAAGGCACGAAAAGAAAAACAATTGTACCTGCTGGGCAGCATTGGCTTACTGGCGGTGGCAGGATTCGCCTACAACTACTTCTACCAAAAAAGAAACCTGAAACAAAAACTGCAGTTACAACAGCAGGTACAGGATGAGAAGGAACGGCTCAGCCGCGACCTGCACGACAACCTCGGCTCACAAATGGCATTGCTGTCGAATAATATTGAAGGACTGGACACCAACGTAAGGAAGCAGCAGCCCATTGATGAAAACATAGAAAGGATTAAAGGAACTTCCCGGCAGCTGTTGCAAACACTCCGGGAAACCATCTGGATACTCAACCAGGAACAGCTGACGGCCCAGGACTTTTTTGATAAACTGGTGGATTATACACACCGGTACCTGCAATCGTACCCCGGGATGCAATTGAACATTGAAGAAAAATTCAACGGGGCGCATGTGCTTAACTCTGCCCAGGCACTTCAGTTGTTCCGGATATGCCAGGAAGCCGTTACCAATACCTGTAAATACTCCGGCAGTAAAACACTTTTAATCGGGGGAAACGACCTCCGGGGAAAGCTAAGCCTGGTGATACAGGACGAAGGGAAGGGATTTGATGTTGCCATGATCAGCGAAGAAGATCATTACGGCCTGAAGAACATGCGTCAGCGTGCGGCATCCATCGGGGCATCCATCCACATCGAAGCAGCACCGGGCCGGGGTGTTTCCATCACCATTGTTGTATAAATATATAAATACCGCACAGGGGGTATTGGCGATCCTTCCTCCGCATTTATTTTTGCAGTATGCTCATCGGTATTGTCGACGATAAAACCTATTTACGTAACTCACTGAAAGAAAAACTGGCTTCGGTGGAGAACGACATCCGCGTAGTACTTGAAGCAGGCGATGGCTCAGAATTCCTGAAGCTGATGAAAACCGCTTCGCCCAAACCCGACGTGGTACTGATGGATATTGAAATGAACGAACTGAATGGCATTGAAACCATCCAGCGTTCGGCTCCTTTATACCCATCCGTCAAATATATTATGCTTACCGTTTTTGATGATGATGAACGCATCTTTAACGCCATCAAGGCCGGGGCGCATGGCTATTTGCTGAAAGAAGAAACTGCACAGAACATCATCGATTCGGTGTACCAGGTATACCAGGATGAAGGGGCGCCCATGAGTCCGGGGATTGCCCGCAAAGCCTGGAAATGGCTCACGTCGCTTTCATCACAACCCGGCGTCGAAAAGAAAAATGAAAAGAGCAGCATCGAGCCACTGAGTGAACGGGAAAAGGAAATTTTAAAATGCAGCATGGAAGGAAAGGAATATGCTCAGATCGCCGAACAGCTCTTCCTCAGCAAACATACCGTGCGCCAGCACATGAAAAATATCTACAGCAAACTGCACGTAAGCAGCAAGGTGGAAGCCCTGCAAATCAGCCTGAAAAACAAATGGATCTGATTTTCCTGTAACCAAAATGCCGCACAGGGGGTATTGCCCGCCGGCTACTGAAAACAGACTTTTACAAGGTTGCAAATACTGTAAAAGCTATTCAGATGAAACAATTTTCCGCCCTCGTGCTGCTGCTGGTTGGTATCCATTTTGCCTGTGCCCAGATCCCTTCTTCGGGGAATATCCTGTGGCTGAAAGCCGACGCCGGTGTATACAATAACGCCGGAACTACATTGGCTGCCAACGGGCAAACCGTTCAGCAATGGAACGACCAGAGCGGGAATAACAATCATGCTTCACAGGCAACCGCTGCATTAAAGCCCACCTTCGTAACAAATGTACTCAACGGGCTTCCGGTGGTACGTTTCAGCAGCCATATGCTGGTTACGCCTTCACTGGACCTTACCGCAACCGACAAAGTTGATCTTTATATTGTTTACAAATCCTCCAATCTTACCGGCAACTGGGAAGCCATTGCAGAACATGGACCTGATTATAACAGCTTTAAGGGTTTTGCTTTCTTTGATAATTCACAGTCGCCATTGCCGTACCGGGGTATGTACCCGGGTCATTCGGGAAATGGATACAACACAAAGAATTATCCTTTTAAAGCAAATGTGTTTAAAATAGTGGATGCCAGTTTTGACCGGGGAGCGGCTGTAGCCGGCGAAGTAAACCTGCGTATTAATGGAAAGGATTGCGTACTGTACGATCAGTCGGCGCCTTACAATAACGATAATCTTGGTAATTATGACAATCGCCCCCTGTACATCGGCAATCGCGGCAACGCGGTGAACAGTTTTCCCCTGGTAGGTGACATTGCCGAGATCATTTTGTATAACCGGAAACTAACACCTGCTGAAAAAGCCACCATCGAATCATACCTGAATACCAAGTATAACATTCAATGCAGTGTAAACAACCCATTGCCCGGAAGCGGCAATTGCCTGCGCATGGGCACATTTGGCGCCTATACACAGGATGATGCGGATATTGATTTTGGCAGCAATGATTTTACCATCGAGTTCTGGACGATGAAGAGGGCACTGTCAAGTGGCGGGAGCAATGCGGCCTGTATCAACAAATGGAATACCGGCGCGTCGCCCGGCACCAACGAATGGGCCATTCAAACATCCACTAACGGAACGGATAATATTCCCGCCTTCTTTTTTGAAAGCGGCGCCACTTATTACCAGGCCAATGCCACTACATCGCTCACTGCAAATAAATGGTATCATATTGCTGCTGCAAGAGAAGGCAACAATATTAAAATTTATGTAAACGGCATTTTAGAAGGTACCACGGCCATTCCACCGGGTGCTGCTGTAAACAATGTGGCTGCAAGAACTTATATGGCTATGGGTTATTATCCAGCGGGCTTTGCCAATAATTCTGATTTGGATGAAGTGCGGATATGGAATACGGCTTTGTCACAAACCACTATCCGCGACTGGATGTGTAAAAAAGAAACGGCTTTGCATCCCAATCATGCCAGTCTTACACGGTATTATCGTTTTGATGAAGCTGCCGGGTTGAACATCTGGGGCAACCAGCAAAGCGGCTGCGTTACCGAAGCGTACAGCAATGGGGGTGTAACGGCCGAAAGCGGTGCACCCCTTGGTGATGTAAGTGCATACAGTTATACGGCGAATACCGGAACAGCAAACGTCAGCTTTGGAACACCGGCAGACAACCTTTCTGCCACGATGAATGCAGGTACCAGCGCCGGCGTACACGTTTACGGGGTAAATGAATTACCCAATACACAGAACTACCCCGGCATCAACGGAAACAATAAGTATGGAGGCGTGTTTGTGGTGAACGGGAATGGAACGGCTGCGTACAATGTAGCATACAATTACAGCAACAACACAACAGTAACTCCTGCGGTGGAAGCCAACCTGAAATTGTACAAACGAACCGACAATACAGATGCAGTCTGGACACAGGCAACGCCACAAAGCATCAACACTGCCACGAAAATAATTACCGCTACCGGCCAGAATACCGAATATATCCTCGGCGCTGCCATTACACCGGTTCCACCGACCTGTGGAATCATCTTCAGCGGAGCTGCGGGTGAAGGATTGTATGTGCCAAATACCACTGCAATAAATGTAAGCAGTGCATTCACGTATGAAACATGGCTCAAAGCATCCACCGATATCAGCAATTACCGTTGCATATTCGGCAAGGGAGCCGTTACAGCTGCTGCACCCATGCTGCTGATCGCATCCGCCGGTTCGGGCAATGGGGGTAAGCTGAATGGCTACTATTATATCGGGGCCACGCTATATAGCTTTGTAACACCGGCAACGGTGAACGATAACCAATGGCACCACGTCGCCTTCACCTACGATGGTTCATACATACGGATATACATTGATGGCATCCAGAATTTTCAGCAGGCGGCAACGGGTGTGCTTACCCCCAATGCCGGAACATTCGACATCGGCTATGGCTTTGCCAACGGTAACTACCCGTTTATAGGCAAGCTGGATGAGTTCAGGATATGGAATGTGGCAAGAACCGGAACCGAAATTCAAAATAACATGAATGGTTCGCTGGCGGGCAATGAAGCAGGCTTGCTGGCATATTATCATTTTAATGATAACAGTTATAATGGAACAGGACAAACGGTCATCAATCACTGTACGGCTACTGGTTTTGCGCTCAATGCCATCAGCAATGGAACTTCTTCATTGCCGGTATTCGATTGCCCGAATATTTCAATGCCTGCATTGCAAAGTTCCAACTGTGCCATTCAATTTGACGGAACCGCCAAAGTAACTGCCAGTGGCATGGGCAATATGCCGGCTAAGGGAACCGTGGAGTTCTGGATCAAACCAAAATCATTCAGTAATTACCAGGCGCCGCTGGCTATGTTCAATGTACCGGCGAATGGAAACAATGGCTTATACTTCACCATCAATGCCGGTGGACAGATATTCGGACTGATCGGTAATGACAACGCCACGTATACGGCGCCCATTTTTGCGACCCTCAGCGTAAATACTCTTTCGCATATTGCCATGAGCTGGGACACCACCGCTAAACTGGTTAAATACTATATGAACGGGAAGCTGGTGCTGGCAACAACAAACCCATACTGGCCCACTGTTCTGAATACCATGTATATCGGCACAGGCCGGGTAATCGGCACCGATTTTTTCAATGGCGATATGGATGAAGTACGTTTCTGGAATGTGGAAAGAACACAGGCAGAGATCATCGGCAATGCACAGGGAATCACCGGTAATGAAAGCGGCCTGGTTGCGTATTATCATTTCAATGAAAATACCTTGGGGGGTAACGGCCAAACCGTACTGAATAAATGTACAGCCACCGGCGCTGCCCTGAACGGCACTACTGCCTCAGCCAGCAGCTACCCCAAATTCCCTTGTGCCATCAGCATACCCACCTGTGGTATTTTACTAAACGGTACAGCCGATAAAATAACAGTACCAGATAACGCGGCACTCAATTTTACAAGCAACTTTACCTTGCAGGCCTACCTGAAGCGCACCTCCGATTATACGGATATCAACAGAACGGTGATGCTTAAGAAGAATACGGCAGGCGGTAATAACCCCGATCCGGGTTATTGCTTACTGGTTACCTATAATGGTCATGCTGCGGGGGCCTACAAACCTTATGTGATCCTCGGCGATGGTACCAACTCTGAACAGTATTATCCCACCAATACAGGTGATAATCTTACGCTGAACGAATGGACCAATATTGCATTTGTATATGATAAAGCATCGCATATAGGTACCTTCTACATCAATGGCGCTGCGGTACCTACTACAAAAGCAGGGGGTACGGCTGGCAGTATCGGTACGGCAGTGCAACTGAACCTTGGAGGTTATGCATACACCTCTCCTGCTGCCAGTGCATACTTCCCCGGAAGGATAGATGAAGTAAGCCTGTGGAATGAAAAAAGAACCGCTGGAGAGGTGTACACGGCTATGACCACTTCGCTGACAGGCAATGAAACAAACCTGGTGGCATATTATCATTTCAATGACAATAACAGAAGCGGGCAGAACAGATCGGTTACCAATTTCTGTATAGCAACCGGCTCTGCGTTGAATGGAATCACGGTAGGTTCACAACTCACACCGGTGTTTGAATGTGCCCCTCCGCCGTTTACATCGCCGGAATGTAACATGCAGCTGAATGGGGTAAATGATTATGTGAATGCACCTCACCAGGCAGCCATCAGTGTTATACAGTTTTCTGCCGGAGCTTATTTTAAAACGACCAATACAGGCATATTCAGGAATATTATTTATAAAGATGCCAATGGGATAAACGCCAATTACCAGTTATCTGTTTCGGCCGGTAACAAAGCACAGATAAGTTTTGTAAATACATCACTTACTCCCATTGCTGCAACGGGCAGCACCACGGTTACCGATGGAAACTGGCATTACGCCGTAGGTACCTACGACGGCAGCAATCTGAAATTATATGTAGATGGTGCATTGGAAGCTACAACGGCATCTGCAACTATTCCTGTAACAGGCGCCGGGCAACTCTATCTGGGAGCCGACAATAGCGGCACCGGTAAATTCAATGGCAGCCTCGATGAACTGAGTATATGGAATACCGCTCTTTCACTAACACAGGTACAAAACCTGGTTGGCCAGCGGCTGGTGGGTAATGAAGCAGGCCTAGTGGCCTACTATAATTTTGGTTCCAATAATAAAAACGGGCAGGGACAAACCATTTACAACTCCTGTACAGCAACGGGCGGTGCATTAAATGCTGTTTCAGCCGGAACAGTCACAACACCGGTATTTACCTGCTCTGTTTTACCGGTTACTCCCCCGGCCTGTGCCATCATGCTCAATGGATGGAATGATGCGGCATATATGAATAACGGGCTCGGAAGTTATCCATCTATTACCGGCAATTTTACCATGGAAGTAAAAGCCAAGCCATTGCTGCCACAGGGTAACGCCACCGCCGCACAGTACGGAGGCATATTCGATGGACAGCGTTATGTACTTGGACCCGACCAGGGAGAAGCAAACTATGCGCCCGGGCACGCCGGTGTGGGCATCAGTTTGGGAACAAATGGTTTTGCCGTGTATGAACATGCGTCGAATTACATTCCGGCAAGAATCATCTTCAATAATCACCCGGTGAATGATTGGGTACACTTATCGCTGGTTAGTAATAATGGGGTACTGCGCTTGTATGAGAACGGTGCTTTGATTGCTACCGCGGCCGCCAGTGGTTATGTGCTGCATCCCAGCGGGCATATTGGTTCTTATTATGGCAAATTTGCCGGCTATGTGGGTGAAGTGAGAATATGGAATACGGCGCTTACCGGCGACCAGATCAGAACCAACCTCAATGTTTCCCTTACCGGTGCAGAAGCAAACCTGGTGGGTTTGTATAAATTCAATAATGCATCATCCAACGGACCTAACCTCACGCTAACCGGGCTTGGCTCATCGGGTGCAAGCAATCCTTATGTAACCTCCGGGTCGAATGGTACACCTGTTTTCACCTGCGCCAATACCAATAATGTAAACCGCGATACATTGCCCGGAAGCGGCATCATGTATGCGCATAATAACAGTGGAATTGAATTTGCGGAACTGGGTGATCTTGGAAATATCCCGGTTCAGGGAAGCCTGATGCTCTGGTTAAATGCCGGGTCAGTAAAGGAAAGGGCAGTGGCATTCAGTACTTCTCATTTCCGTGATACAACGGGTGCATACAAAGGAATAAAACTCTTTAGTCGTGCCGATGGAAGACTACAGCTGAGCTTTGGTACCGATACTACGGTTGCCGGTTACCAGGATACCATTACGGTATTGAACAACTTTTCAGCAAACCGCTGGTATCATTTTGCACTCACCTGGGATACGGTGGCTAAAACGTATACGGTGTATATCAACGGTATTCAAACAGCCGCTGGAACAACCAGTTTCTGGCCACAGCAGTTAGAAAGTTTTAAAGCAGGCATCGGTTATAAAGCATCCGCCGCATACACCTGGCCGGGAAACCTAGATGAGCTGAGTGAATGGAATAAAATCCTGTCGCAAACAGAAATAAGAGATCAGCTGGCAAGCAAGATACGGTCAACGCAAAGCAATTGGGCTAACCTGCTGCATTATTACCGGTTTGACAATAATTTCAATAACTCGGTACTGTTCCCGGTCGTAAATGATTTTAAGGGAACGGTGCATGGCATGGTGTTTCAGCAACAGAGTTTCACCAACTGGTACCCGATGCCCACGAGTTCGGCACCCATCGGTTTATACAGCAGCTACCAGTATGCCGGCAGCACATCTGCCGGTACACTGAATGTAGGTAATGGGGGTGGGGCAACTAATGCAGATGTGGTAACAGCTTCACTGACTTCGGGCACGGCAGATGGTATTCATGTGTATGGAGAAGATAGTTGGCCCAATACCGTAAACGGTGTGACGGATACACTGGCCGGCAGCCATCGGTATGCCGGGGTGTTTGTAGTAAACCCGGTAAGTGCCCAGTATACGCTGGTGTATGATTATACTGGTAATCCTTATGTAACCCTTGCCAACGAACCTTACCTGAAACTGAAGAAGCGGGATCACAACGCAGTTACCACCTGGATTGCCCCTTCAACTATGACACTTAATACAGCAGCAAATACCATCACCTGCACGGGAGAGAATACAGAATACATTCTTGAAAAGAGCCAGACGATCGTTCCGCTGAAATGGTTATCCTTTACTGCGGCGCTCAATAATAATAAACAGGCAGTACTCAGCTGGAAAGTAGCGGCTGAAGTGAATGTAAGCCATTACAGTATTGAATGGAGTACCGACGGCAGAAACTTCCGTGAAATTGCAGCGGTGAATTACCTGTCATCTGCCCTGGGAAACTACACAGCCATTCATGTTCAGCCCGCAAAAGGAAATAATTATTACCGGATACGCCAGGTGGATGTGGATGCGAAATTCAGTTTCAGCAATACGCAGCTGGTGAAGCTTTCCGAAACAGTAAGCGTAAGTATTTACCCGAACCCGGCCAGCACACTTGTGCACATCGTGGGAAGAAACCATATTACTGCTGCGGCTTTATACGACATGAGCGGCAGGCTGGTAACTTCAGTGTTACAAGGTCAATCGTTCCTGGACGTATCGGGGGTTGCCAGTGGAACCTATGTGGTAAGACTGATACTGATTGACGGAGCCACGGTTGAGCAGAAGTTACTGGTGCAGCACTGATGTAAGAAACAATGAAAGATACGATAACCGGTTTTAAACCGGGACGCGGACAATGGCGGTAGTACCTTCGTTTTCACTGGAATCGTATTGCAGGTTTCCATCCAGGAGCTGCACCCTGCTTTCTAGGTTGCTGATGCCGATTCCGTTCTTTTTATCTTCTGTCATGCCCTTGCCGTTGTCTTCCACCACCAGCACAACATGATTGTTCATTTTGCGCAGCTGTACCAGCACTTCAGTGGCCTGGCTGTGTTTAATGATGTTGTGTACCAGTTCCTGGAAGATGCGGTAGAGGGTGATTTCAATTTTATTCTCCATCCGTTCACCGGGTAACATGGAATGAATCTCGTATTGGATACCGGATGGAGCCAGTATCTTCTGGCAGATGTCTTCAATGGCAAGCTTCAAACCAAATTCTTTCAAGGTTTGTGGCATCAGTTCATGTGATATATTCCGGATGTCGAGGCTGATACGGGTCAGTTCATTTACCAATCCGGAGGTTGCATTCTCCTGCTGCATAGCGAGCTTAACGGCTACAATTTCCTGTGCAATACCATCGTGCAGTTCTCTCCCGATGCGTGCTTTCTCTTTTTCTTCACCTTCAATAAATGCATCAATGGCTATTTGTTTCTGGCGTGCTTTTTCCATCGTTATGCGCCTGTTGGCCCGGCTGTACAGCCACAGCAGCGTTAGGGCTGTCAGCAGTACCAGTCCTGCAATTAAATAATATAGTCTTGTTTTCTTTTGCTGTTCCAATTGTACCTGGTATTGCAATAGCTGGTTTCTGAATTTCGACTCTGATTCTGAATAACTTTTTGTATTTATTCTTTGGTATTCGTTAGCGAGTAAATTAAAGGAGGAGTCAATGGCTAAATAAGCCTCTTTATAATTAGCGCTTGCATATAACACTTCTCCATACACATGCATAATATGCTCTTTGTCTTTCAGAATAGCGGCGCTGTCCGCAACAAGTTCTGCTGCTTCTTTAATGGTAACAATGGCCTGTTCATGTTTCCCCATTTCACTAAGTGACTGGGCATAAAAAGATAACGCAAGCAAATAAACGTTGGGATTAATGTTTTTAGACAGGCTGAGCACTTGTCTGTAATAGTAGTTAGCGCTGTCGTATTTTTTCTGAAATTGCAGACTGGTGGCCATTAGCCGTAAGGTGCGCAAGCCCTGGTAACTCGCCAATGAATCTTTGGCCTTATACTCTTTGTAAGCAATCGCAAAAAAAGAATCAGCTATACTGAATGTATGAATGTTTTTATCGGTTAAATAACGTTCATCCAGGTAAATGGCACCAAGACTGGTAGCAAGGGTGGTGGTTGCCGCGTAGTCGTTTTCCCGGATAGCTATTTGCAATGCCTGTCTCCAGTTGGTGTCTGCTTTATGCTTATCATCTAAATTATATTGGGAAGCTCCTTTGTTATCCAGCGCAATTATTAATAACTTGTTGTTGGGTTTTTTTGTAAGTAGATCAATGCATTTATTACTATAAAAAATACAGGAATCGTATTCAGAAAGCATTCTTTTCTTCACTGCAAGGAGGCAATACCATTCAGGATTGCCTGGGTCTTTTGCCAGCTCAGCATGTATTTTTTGAGAAGCAGCAACGGGGTCGGCAATGGCATCAAGATTTTTATATTGCTGAGCATTGGTCGTGCCTGGGTAAAAGAGCAGTAAAAGAAAAAAACAGCGAGTCATACAAAATAACTTTTTATAGCCACAGCCACCAGTTTTGAAAGGGTGCTTACACCGAATTTCTGCATAATTTTTTTCTTGTGCGTATCCACGGTGGCGGCGCTCAGGAACAGCTGTTGGGCTATCTCTTCGGTGCTGAAACCATCACAGTACTTGCTAAGCACTTCCACCTCCCGCTTTGTGAGGGCTTCTTTCAAATAATATTCGCTGTTGATACTTACCTTAATGGTGGAGGTATTGATATAATTCACCGCAGTGGAAATGTATTTATTGTTCTTTTCAATAGCCCCCATGGCTTTACCGATCTCCAGGGCATCGCAGCTTTTGTGCAGGTATGCATTGGCCCCCTGTTCCATACTGGTATCTACATATTTTTTTTCTGCCGTCATCGACAACATCAGCACCGGCATTTGATAACCATTTCCCCTCAGTTTCTGTAACGTGGATATGCCATCACCTTCCGGCATATACACATCTAAAAAAATCCAGGCGGGTATTTTTGAATGGCAGGCCTTCAGCAGTTCTTCCCCATTGGTGAAAATGCGGCTATTGGTATAGCCTAATTGCTGCAGCAGGCTGCTGATGCCCTGTGCAACCATGATGTGGTCATCGGCGATATAAATCAAATCATTTTTAAGCTCCATGGCTGCCGCCCGGGTTATTTTTTTTACAAAGATGAGTAATAATAATCCCGATAAAAATACACTAATTGGTGTATAGGAGAAAACAGGAATTGTAGACAGTTTTGAATCTCTGGAACCATCTTCTTTCCAGGGAAGTTAATGCAGGAGAAATATCGGAGAATCTAAAAAATAATGCTCACAAATAGTTTAAGGATGTTGTTATGAAATATGTACCCAAATTTCTTTACCTGCCGTATTCGGTGCTGTTTTTTTTTCTAGCTTCAGCTTCTGTCGAGATCTTGCATGCACAAACTTTTACACTGGTTAAAGACATAAGGCCGGGTGCTGCCACATCTGCTCCGGATGAGCTTGTTACTTTTAATGGCAAATTATATTTCAGGGCAAATAATGGTACAAATGGAAATGAATTGCATGTTTCGGATGGCACAGAGGCTAATACGTTTATGGTAAAAGATATCCGGGCGGGCAGTGCGGGGGGCAGTGTGGCTTTGCTTTCTGTCTTGAACAATCAGCTTAGTTTTTTTGCAAATGACGGCACCAATGGAACGGAATTATTTAACAGCGATGGAACAGAACCCGGAACAAACCTTGTAATTGATTTGAACCCGGGCCCTGCAAGTTCCGTTGGCGGATTTTATGCCACGCTTGGTGGATTTAAATATTGGGACGGCACTGTAAATGATTTAAACGGACCGGTAACTGAACTATGGCGGACAGATGGAACTGCAGCAGGCACTACGCTTGTAAAAGCTATCCGGGTTGTTGGTACAGGGGGCAGTTCTCCCAGGAGTATAACCACCATCGGAAATCAGGTATTCTTTTTTGCTGATGATGGAGTAAATGGTTATGAATTATGGAAGTCGGATGGAACTGCGGCAGGTACGGTGTTAACGAAAGATATTAATCCGGGAAACATGCCCTCTTCGCCAGAAGGATCAGAAATTTTCGAGTTCAATAATGTGGCTTATTTCAGGAAAAGCAACGGCGTTACCGGTGTTGAATTGTGGCGTTCGGATGGAACCGAAGCAGGAACGTTTATAGTGAAGGATATTAACGCCGGTGCTGGAGATAGTAACCCGTTTAATTTTATTGTTTATAATAACCATTTGTACTTTATTGCAAACGACGGTACTTCAAATAAGTTATGGAAAACTGATGGAACTGCGGCCGGTACAGTTTCATTGACCGAAGCAGGCGGAACGTTTACCCCCGGTGGGCTGAAATCAATGGTGGTTTTTCAAAACCAGTTGTACTTTCCGGGAACGGATATAACCAATGGAACGGAACTTTGGAAAACAGATGGAACCCCCGGCGGAACAATATTGGTAAAAGACATCAATCCCGGCTCCGTTTCCAGTAACCTTGCCAATTTTATCAATACAGGGAACAAAATTGTTTTCCAGGCTACTACGGCTGCCGCAGGTGCAGAACCGTGGAGCAGTGATGGCTCACTATCGGGAACTGCTTTATTGCAGGATATTGAACCCGGCACTGGCTCAAGCCTGGTGGAAAAATTTACAATTGCAGGAACCCAACTTTTTGCTTTAGCAACAACTTCAGCATATGGCCGTGAAGTTTGGGTGATAAATAATTTTGTTACACTTCCATTAAGATTCCTTTCTTTTTCAGCCCAAAAGTGTAATACTGGAAATGTGTGCCTGAACTGGAAAACTGCTAACGAGGTAAACGTATCTCATTTTGATATTGAGAGAAGTATTGACGGAACCCTTTTTCAACCGGTAAAGCAGGTGCCGGCCCAAAACCAGGCGGAGAACGGGTACCAGTACACGGATAATATCAGCAGCCTGGAGCATAAAACACAAATATATTACCGCATTAAACAGGTTGATAAGGATGGCAAATCCTCATACAGCCGTACAGAACGGATCGGGCAAACCGAGCGGCAGGTAACTGTGTATCCCGCCCTGTTCAGCGATGGATTCCGGTTAAGCAACAATGTCTGCGCCGGAGCCGAATTGTTATTGTACAATACTGACGGACGATTGATTCACCGCCAGAAACTGGTCACCGGTAATAACGAAGTAATACCCGGTGCTGCCGGCAAAGGTGTGATCCTGTACCAGGTTGTTTGTAATGGTCAACCAATTAAGCAGGGAAAGCTGGTGCGGCTCTGACGGCATGCTTAAAAGCGTGTGTGTATGAACACCCGGATGAAGTGATCCCGTTATCGGTTTTTAATCCCCCTTCATTATAGTGCCTGAACAAGTGCAAGCCTGTATTACACAGGCTTGTTTGTTTTGTGTACTTTTGAAGCATGAGTAACTATCAATCGATGTTTGAGGCAAACCGCCTCTCCTGGAATAAGCGAACCGGTGTACATAAAGATTCCGCCTTTTATGACCTGGCTTCTTTTAAGGCAGGAAAAACATCACTTACCCCGATCGAGTTGAATGAACTGGGAGATGTAAACGGAAAATCCCTGCTGCACCTGCAGTGCCACTTTGGAATGGATACCATGAGCTGGGAACGGGAAGGAGCCATAGTTACGGGTGTTGACCTGAGCGATGAAGCCATCAGACTGGCCAATGAAGTAAAGGCAGAGATCGGCTCGGCGGCTGAATTCATTAGTTGTAATGTGTACGATCTTAAGGACCATCTCGATAAAAAATTCGATATCGTTTTTACTTCATACGGTACCATCGGCTGGCTGCCCGACCTGGATAAATGGGCTGGCATTGTTTCTCATTTTCTAAAACCGGGTGGCACATTCTACATCGCCGATTTTCACCCGGCCATGTGGATGATGGACAATGACTTTGAATACATCAAATACAGTTACTTCAACACGGAAGTGATTACCGAAGAAATATCAGGTACTTACTCCGACCGGGATGCGCCCATCCGCTCCACCGAGCACAGCTGGAATCATCCGTTTACCGAAATCATCAATTCACTGATTGGTCATGGCCTGCAGATCACACAGTTTAATGAGTTCCCCTTTTCGCCGTATAATTGTTTTAATAAAATGGAACAGGGCGGAGACGGGATGTGGCGCATTATTGGCATGGGAGAAAAGCTGCCGATGATGTATTCCATTAAAGCAGTCAAAGAATCCCGGTAAGTGATCGGGATAAAACATCTATCTTCGCAAAAATTTCTCTGCGATGCTTCCTAAATACAAAAGGATACTACTGAAACTTTCCGGTGAGTCGTTAATGGGGGACAAGAATTTAGGGATCGATCCCGATGTTATTGCACGCTATGCCCAGGATGTAAAATCAATCCTCGACCTGGGCGTTCAGGTAGCCATTGTGATCGGTGGAGGTAATATCTACCGGGGCATGAATGAAGCCACCAGCGGTATTGAGCGGGCACAGGGAGACTATATGGGAATGCTGGCAACGGTTATCAATGGCATGGCGGTACAAAGCGGATTGGAAAAAGCCGGCATTTATACCCGGCTGCAGAGTGCCATTAAAATGGAACAGATTGCCGAACCTTATATCCGGCGCCGGGCCATGCGCCACCTCGAGAAAGGAAGGGTGGTGATCTTCGGCGCCGGAACCGGTAACCCCTACTTTACAACAGATACAGCCGGCTCTTTACGGGCTATTGAAATAAAGGCCGATGTTATTTTAAAAGGAACCCGGGTAAACGGTATTTATACGGCCGACCCGGAAAAAGATCCTACCGCAACAAAATATGAAACCATTTCATTTGCCGACTGTATCCAGAAAAACCTGAAAGTGATGGATATGACTGCCTTTACCCTGTGCATGGAAAATAATTTACCCATCGTTGTTTTTGATATGAACACGGAAGGAAACCTGCTTAAAGTGGTAACGGGGGAAAAAGTTGGAACCCTGGTATCCTGATATAAAAATTATTCAAAAGAAAAAGGCTGCATGAAATCAACATGCAGCCTTTTTCTTT
>DMRT01000234.1 GCA_003455235.1 Chitinophagaceae bacterium | reverse complement strand
AGTTCAGTTGGTTAGAATGCCGCCCTGTCACGGCGGAGGTCGCGGGTTCGAGTCCCGTCCAGTCCGCAAAAGAGGTTGTAGTAATACAGCCTCTTTTTGTTTTATACCGCATAAGGGATGTGCCGGGTGCCGGGAAGAAATGGTCATTTTTTACCGCAGCCTAATGTCTGCCCAACGGATATATATGAGTTGCCTTTGCCGGGAAGCTTGTTGATCAGACCGAAGTGCCGGTCCAACTTTTAAAAAGTTAACTGAACCGATGTATACGTAAAGTTCTGTTTGTCGAGCAACAGGTACACTTCTTTCTTCTGTACATCCACCCGGATGTTGAATTTGCCGGACTGGTCGGTTTTACCGAGGTACCGGGAGTACTTCACCGACTTACGGTCTGTTTGTGTTGCCTGGATGATATCGGCATCAGGCATTTTCCGTTCATGACCGATGGATACATCTGAAAAGCTAACGTATCCGAGCATATTTACTTCTGTGTTGCTGATGCGGCGACAGGAATCGATGACAAAATTCAGGTAGGTTCGTCCCAGCTGCTTCGTTTCAATAAGATAGTCGGTATTACTGATGCGGGTATAACCGCTGAGTGATTGTTTTACCAGGCAAGACGACTGCTGCTGGATGGTTTTGCTTGCTGTGCACGAGATAAGGCATGCGCACAACATGGCTGCTAAGGGTTTCATTGCTTGAACGTGATGGGTTAGTGGTTAAGGGTTCTGATTCAAATATAATTCATTGTTCCGTACGCTGCGTTTATTTACCATTATTATAATATTATGTCCTCGCCATTTTTTTCCGGCAACGGATAACGAATGCAACCTGCCGCTATTATATTTTTTCAGCTAATTTTAATATCCTTAAAAATAAAATCACATACGATGTACAATGCATCACCCAGCCGGTATGGCCAAATGAAATACAACCGTTCAGGCAGAAGCGGATTATTACTGCCAGCCATTTCCCTCGGCCTGTGGCACAACTTCGGCAATGCCGACCTCTTCAGCAACATGCGGGAAATCATCCTCGGCGCTTTTGATAAAGGCATCACGCATTTTGACCTGGCCAATAATTATGGCCCGCCTCCCGGCGAAGCCGAGATCAACTTTGGCAAGATCCTGAAAGCCGACCTGTATGCTTACCGGGATGAAATAATCATTTCCAGCAAAGCCGGTTATTATATGTGGCCCGGACCCTATGGGGAATGGGGTTCAAAAAAATACCTGGTCTCCAGCCTTGACCAGAGCCTGAAACGGATGGGGGTGGACTACGTGGATATATTTTATCATCACCGGCCCGATCCCAACACGCCGCTGGAAGAAACCATGGGCGCACTGGACCAGCTGGTGCGGAGCGGAAAAGCATTGTACGTGGGTCTCTCTAATTACAATGCCACACAAACAAAGGAAGCGGCCGCCCTGTTGAAAGAACTGGGAACGCCCTGCCTCATCCACCAGCCGCGGTACTCGATGCTGGATAGATGGGTGGAAAATAAAACCACTGATAAAGGCCAGTCGCTCCTCGACGTGGTGGAGGAAGAAGGAATCGGCTGCATTGTGTTTTCGCCGCTGGCACAGGGGCGGCTGTCCGACAAATACCTCGCCGCCATTCCTGCTGATTCAAGGATTGGACGCGGCTTGCCAAACGGGGCCATTACCGAAAAAGACCTCAATGCTGAAATGATCGAAAAGATCAGGGCCCTCAATTCCATTGCCATTCAACGAAACCAATCGCTGGCACAAATGGCCATTGCCTGGCTGCTGCGTGATCCACGGGTTACCTCTGTACTGGTTGGTGTAAGTTCATTGCCGCAGCTCCGGGATAATATCAACTCGCTGGGGAATATTGTTTTTTCGGAAGAGGAATTAAAAAAGATAGAAGCGCTATTAAAATAACCCGGGCAACGGGCACCGCCTGCAGGATCCACTATGGTTTTCTTCCCGGTGAAAACCGGTTGTACACGTCTTCATAAAAATGAAGCATGCCAGTCCCATCAATCCAGGCAGTGTGGTACAAAACAAAGACGGGAATTTTCTCTGTTGCGGGAACAGTGATGGGCGACTGGTTCTTCAAACAACCTTTTTCGGTAAGCGTATCAATGGCAACGGCGTTGCCGGTTAATACATACCGGCCCAGCTCCATGGCTTTTTCGAGCCGCATGCAACCATGACTGAAATACCGCCTGTCTAAACCAAACAGGCTTTTGCCCGGCGTATCATGCAGGTACACGCTGAAGGGGTTGTAGAAATTAAGCTTCACCAGTCCGAGAGCATTATCACAGCCCGTTGATTGCCGGATGGTATAAGGAAAATTACCGGCACTCAAACTTCTCCAGTTTACTTTATAAGGGTCCACCACTTTGCCGCTGCTATTCAATACCTGGTAATTGTTTGCATTTATATAACCAGTATTGCGTTTTATGGCCGGCAGCAGTTCCCGGGTGGCAATCTTGTAAGGAACATTCCAATATGGATATAAGATCACTTCGGTAATGGTGCTGGATAAGGTGGGCGTGGGGGTGGATTTTTTTCCCACGATGATCCTTGATTCGATCACGAGTTTGCCATGTTCGTATAATAATAGCGTGGCCGACGGGATGTTCACGAGCGCCACGTGCCGTTCCTGTTTGACGCAATGCAGCCACCGCAGGGTGTTGAGGGTGTTCTTCAGTTCAGCTATCCTTGTTGCCAGCGGCACATTGAGCGCCTGCACCGTGGTGCTCCGCAGCTCCCCGTCGCTTAAAAGCGAAAACATTTTCTGCGCTTCTTTCAGCGCCGCTTTCAGTGCCGGTTCTGATAAGGAAGCGGTATCCGAAGCAACAAATCCCAGCTGGTACAAACGGGTGAGCCCGTTTTTATTGCCGCGAAGTGTTTTTGAAACGGCTACAGCGACGTCTTCATATTTTTCAGCCGACGTTATTTTCAGCCAGGCATTCAATTTCGTTTTAACGGCCAGGTACCCGGCTTCTTTGGGTTCCAGGTCGGTGAGCAGGTTGGCAAATCTTCCAGGCGACAGGTATACATTCAGCAGTGCGGCCGCATTGTAACAGGCAGGAACATATTTCAACCCATCGTAGGAGAGGGGCTCTGCCTTATTGCCCATCATTAGATCGTGCAGGAAATGAATGGCGGCATCGGTGAAGCTTATTTCTGTCAACAGGGAATCGTTTTCATGGATGGCGGCGATGGGAAATATTTCCGGGTGATAATCTCCGGCGGAAAGCCCGAGTGATGGCGATGAACGGATGTAATCCGACAGCAATGCCAATTGTTCAGCATTTTGTTTTTCCAACCAGGAGAACCGGTAGCTGTTCAGCTCATAAAATTCCTTTACTTCCTTTGGATATTGTACAGCAGAAACCGCCGCTGTGCTCATGAATGATTTCAGCCTGTCGGCAAAGAACTGAGCATTGATAAATACCGGGTGAAGAAGAAGGAATAAAAAAAATATCGGTTTTCTGCGGAGATACATCACACATGAACTTCCTGCCAGCGTTTCAGCATAGGCAGTTTTTTCAGGGAAAGCCGGATGATGGGTTCAGGCAGGTTCATCTTCTTCATTTGTGTGGCCACCAGTGTGCTCATCTGTTCCATGGTCATGTCGGGTTCCACCAGGTTCCCGTGTTTGTAACAATACTTGCAGAATTCGGCACTCAATGCACCATCTTTTTCTGTGCCCCGGTCGGCCGGATTGTCAATAGGCATGGTGCAGCTTTGGCAGATTAATGTAGGGATCATAAAATATGGTTGGGTTGGTGATTATTTTCTTCTCATCCATTTGCCGATCTTGTCGCCGGCTTTTTCAAAGGCTTTAGCCGCCAACTTGGTAAGCACTTCGGCCACGAGGTCGGCGCCCGGTTTTTTTTCTGCACTCCGTTCATCAAACATCCCGGAAAATGCCTGGCCGGCGAGGTTGCGGGGCTTCAGGGTTTCTTTTACATCCATCCAGTCGTACCGGATGGCTTTTTCCAGTTCGCCCTGCCGCTGCTTCAGCCGTTTTTTTTCGGCTTTCAGGTGTTTGATGCTTTTAATCTTCTTCATCGGTTGCTTCTTCGTCTTTAAACAATTGGTGAAGGATGGCATTCATAATGGGCAGCTGCAGCAGCTTGGCCCGCAGTGTCCATACCAGTATCCCGATGAGCAGGTAAATGCCTGCCACGATCAGAAAGCCCCAGTAGTATTCACCGGTAAGCCGGGCAAAAACAAATGCCAGGGCAATGCCGGTGAATACGATGAAAAAAACAAACACAACCATCACCACTATCATGGCGATGATGGCGGAAAGCACAGCGGAGGATCTTTCGGCTACACTTAGCTTCACCGAATCCATGCGGTTGTTCACGTATTCCTTTACATGATCCGCCAGCTCTTCCACTTTGGCAAAAGTTTTTTCCATGGCAGGGGTTGTTTGTGTTACGAATGCTTATGCAAATTCTTCGGCTTTCTCCTTCAGTTCGTCTTTAAGGCCATTCAGTTTTTCCATGCCTTTGCTGAAGCGGTTCTTCACGTCGTCGCTCATTTTCTTACCCTGGTCGAGTATTTTCTTCCGGGTATCTGAACCTTTCCCGGGTGCAAACAAAACACCCAATGCAACTCCGGCGGCCAAACCAGCGGCCAGTGCTGCCAATACTTTGCTGTTGTTGTTCATGATACTGATGTTTTAGATTTTGCAGAACAAATATGATGTTTTCTGCCTGCCGTAACTATGACAGGAGTCAGGTTGGATTTTGACTCTTGTCATCGGCCTGCAGCAGCGCCTGGTATAGGTTTACAAAAAAACGGGCCAATATCACCCGCAACATATTAAAATGTGATTGGAGCGGGTTGATAAAAATTATCTTTTTGTTCACATACTAAGTAACTTCCGCAAAAAAGCAGATGGATTCGGTTACACATATCGCATTGGGTGCCTGTGTGGGGGAAGCCTTTTTTGAACGGGGTTTCGGAAAGAAGGCGATGATCTGGGGCGCCCTGGCACAAAGCATTCCGGATATTGATTTTGTAGCCGGGTTGTGGACCTCACCCGCCGGCGACCTGCTGGCCCACCGCGGTTTCACGCATTCTATTTTATTTGCCCTGCTCATCATTCCGGCTTTTGCCCTTGCAGCCGACAAGATCCACCGGCCGCATACTATTTCTTTCCGGAAATGGTTGCTGTTCTTTGGCACCGAAGTGTTCATGCACCTGTTCATTGATGCCTTCAACAACTACGGCATCGGCTGGTTTGAACCTTTCAGTCACGCCCGCTATTCATTCAACACCGTGTATGTGGCTGATCCCTTCTTCTCCTTATGGCCGGGTATTGCTTTGGTGATGCTGGTGCTGCTGAACCGGTTCAGCACCCGTCGCCGTTTCTGGTGGCGCTTTGGACTGATTATCCCGTTTTTTTACCTGGCCTATTGCAGCGTTAATAAAATGGTGATCACCCGGGAAGTGAATACGGCTTTCGAAAAACAACACATTCCACACCAGCGTTATTTCACCACGCCGGCGCCGCTGCAGAACTGGCTCTGGTACGTGGTGGCGGGGAACGACAGCGGCTACTATGTTGGGTTCCGTTCGTTATTCGACCGGGACAAAATGATCCGCTTTGAATATTTTCCCCGCAACGATTCCCTGCTGGAACCGGTGAGGGGAGAAGAAGACCTTCATAAACTCATCCGCTTTTCCCGGCAATTTTATACCGTGGAGAAATGGAACGATACTCTTGTGTTCAATGATCTCCGCTTCGGGCAGATCATTGGTTGGGAAAAACCGAGAGGGCGTTTTGTGTTCCATTATTTTCTCCAGCATCCCGATGGCAACAGCATGGTGGTGCAGCGGGGCCGCTTTACTGGTTGGAACCGGGAAGTGGTGCTGAATTTCCTGCGCCGTATCCGGGGTAATTAAGTGTCTATGTATTGTACTCTTAACCTGGTTAAGCTTTTGTACTGCTGTAAACTCAAATTAAGTTCCCAGATCGTTGGCACTTCAAAATATTCGCCTCCTTTTAAAAGCACAATACGTTAAATGTTGTGTTTGAAGTAAAAGGTGAACAGGTAAAATACTGTGCGGATGAATTGGTAGGAAAGCCAGCGGCTGAATTGTTTGAAGACGTTTTTTGTCCGCTTGTGCTTTTCAAAGCTGATGCGGTCGCAATCCTTTTCAATGATCTCCTCCAGTGTTTGCCGTACGCTTTTTACAAAGGCCGGGTTGCGTACATCCAGGTTCAGTTCAATACTTGCATAGGCGCTGATGTTATTGATGTTGTACGACCCCAGCGTCATCCATTGTTCATCGCAAACGGCCAGCTTGCCATGCAGGATGTTCTGCCGGTATTCAAAAAGCTGGATGCCGTTGCGCAGCAGCCAGTCGTACAGCCAGCGCTCGGCGCTTTTGGCCACTTTTACATCCGATTTGCCGGCAGCGATCACCCGGATACTTACGCCCCGTTTGATGGCGGCGAGCATCTGCCGGCGTATGAAAACCCCGGGTAAAAAATAACTGCAAAGAATGGTCACTTCTTTTTCAGAAGTCCGCAGCAGTTGCACGTAGGTAGATGATATCTGGTTCTTGCGCCGCACCCAGTCGTTGCGCCGCATGCGCACTTCACTTCTTTCTTCCGGGGAAAAATCAAAGGGAAGGATTTTTTCCTCGCAGGGAGTAATACCCATGTTCATCGGGTATCCTTTCCAGGATTTCCAGCACAGCACACATAGCTCTTTGGCCACTTCGCCTTCGGCGTGCAGGGCAAAATCCAGCCAGGCCGGGTGCCCGGGCCGGTCGTTGTAGCGGTTGCTGATGTTCACGCCCCCCACCATCGCCACTTTGGCATCAGCCACCACCACTTTGTGATGCATCCTTCTTCCAAAATAAAAACGGCTGCTTTTGAAAACGGGTTCAAAAAAACGAAAATGAATGCCGGCATCTTTCAATTCTTTAATAAAGGAATCGGGTAATGCCTGCGAAGCGTATCCGTCCACCATCAGGTGAACCTGTACGTTGCGCAGCACGGCTTCTTTAAGGGCGCGGGCAATAAGAAGACCTGTATCATCATTTTCGTAAATATAGGTTTGAAGGTGGATGCTTTCTTTTGCACCGGCAATAAGCTGGAGCAGCAGCGAGAAATAAACGGAGCCACCCTGAACGAGGCGCACTTTATTCTGTATGGTGAATTTATTTTTATGCACGAACGGTTTATGGGTAGTATATCAGTTTGAAAAATGATCAGCCTGACAATTCTCCTGGTCAAATTTAAAACCGAAGTACCATTGGTTTACGTTTTTTTACCAGGGCGTTTTCCAATTCATTCCCACCAAGTCTTTTTTCCGGCGGTATGTAGCGGTAACCAAACAATGCATAAATGCCTTTCTCGGTTTCTCCTGCCAGGCGTTTGCCGGTTTTGTTTTCAAATACGCCGTACTCATTCATCTTCCATCCCCGCTGTTTGGCCAGCAGCCTCAGTTTGATATTGTGTTCTTTGCTGCCGGTAAAATAAAAGAGAGCTGATCCGTACGCTGCCGCCTCTACCACCCGGATATCCACCTGCATCTGCCGGGTAGAAAGGAGCACACTTGCTTTTGTTTCACCTGCGGCCAGGATTTTTTCAACCTGCGGCAATCGGGTGAATTCCTTTATAATCCTGCGGTGATTTCTTTTTGTTGCCAGCACCACGATATCAATATCCCCGATGGTTTCTTTTTTGCGGCGGATGCTTCCGGCGATCTCCGCTTTTTCAACAAGGGGAATTTTCTTTATTCCTTTCAGTATTTCCCGGGCAACCGGGAGAGCTTCCTTCAACGGTATCCGTTTCTTTTCTTTATCCGGCTTTACCAATGCTTCCAGCTTTTCAATCGTTCTGGCGGCAAAGCCATTTATAGTATGCAGCCTGCCCTGTCCGATGG
>DMRT01000023.1 GCA_003455235.1 Chitinophagaceae bacterium | reverse complement strand
GCGTCTATACAAATAGAATTTTTATACAGGCACTACCTGAATTTATTCATTCGTTTTCACCAATAAGAATCTCATTTTAGCTGCCGGATGTGATAAAATTCCGGGCAACCGGCCATAACCCCGGGCACCCGCGAATGGGCAGATTTGTTACTTTTAGGCATGGATAATTACCAAATAGCCGAAAATTTTTCTTTGCTCTCAAAACTGATGGATATACATGGAGAGAACAGTTTTAAAGCAAAATCATACGCTGCCGCAGCCTTCAATATTGAAAAACTTCCCATGCAGTTATCTGCCACGCCGCATGAAAAAATTTATTCCATCAAAGGCATCGGTGAGTCTACCGGAAAAAAAATAATCGAATTGCTTGAAACAGGTTCCCTGCAGGCATTGGATGATATGATCAATAAAACCCCGAAAGGCGTGATCGAAATGCTGAACATAAAAGGAATCGGCCCCAAAAAGATCTCCACCATCTGGAAAGAAATGGAAATCGAAAGCATCGGAGAACTTCTTTACGCCTGCCAGGAGAACCGCCTCAAATTATATAAGGGCTTTGGCGAAAAAACACAACAGAACGTAGCCGACAGCATCGAGTTTTACCTCAACAACAGCGGGTATTATTTATATCCCCAGGTGGAAGCCGTGGTGCCCCAGGTAACCCCCTACCTCGAGAAACTGTTCGGAGCCGGCAATGTATTCATCACCGGCAGCTTTAAACGCCAGCTGGAAGTGATCGAGGAACTGGAATACGTGGTGCGTTGCAACAACGAGTCCATTAAACCAAAATTCCACACGGCAAACCCGCCGGAACTCCTTGAGGAAAAGCCGGATACTTTATTATATAAGCTGATGAACGGGCTCAAACTGAGGTTCTATACCGGGGAAAAAGAGCTGGAAAAAAGGCTGTTTACCAGCAGTGCCAGTCCCGAATTTACCGATGCCTTCCTGTCCGGTTTCCCTGACCTGGATTTCAGCAAAGTCAGTGGGGCGGATGACGGGGTAATCTTTGACCAGGCTGGCATCAGCTACATACCACCCTGCCTGAGGGAAACACCCGCCATTATCGGCCGGGCTAAAAAAGCAACCCTTCCGGAATTGATCCAGCCTTCGGATATAAAAGGTATTATTCATAGCCACAGCAACTGGAGCGATGGCAGCAATACCCTCGAAGAAATGGCAAAAGCCGCCCGGTCACAAGGGCTGGAATACCTGGTAATCAGCGATCACAGCAAGAGCGCTTTTTATGCAAACGGACTTACCGAAGAACGGATCAAAGCCCAGCACCAACTGGTTGATGAACTAAATGCCGGATTCAATGGCTTTAAAATCTTCAAAAGCATTGAAAGTGATATCCTCTACGATGGCAACCTGGATTATGCCAACCCGGTGCTCGCCACGTTCGACCTGGTGATTGCCTCAGTGCACAGCATTTTAAAAATGACAGAAGAAAAAGCGATGCAGCGGCTGATTGCAGCCATCGAAAACCCATACACTACCATCCTTGGCCACATGACCGGCCGGCTGCTGCTGAGCCGGAAGGGTTACCCGGTTGATCATAAAAAGATTGTTGATGCCTGTGCCGCCAACAACGTGGTGATAGAACTGAATGCCCACCCCCGCCGGCTCGATATCGACTGGAGACATATCGGTTATGCTCTTGAAAAGGGAGTATTGATATCTATTGATCCCGACGCCCACGAAATTGAAGGATACAACGATACCCGCTATGGAGTGCTGGCTGCTCAAAAAGCCATGGTCACCAAAGAACAAAACCTCAGCAGTATGAACCTTGTACAATTTGAACAGTTTGTACAGGAACGGAAAAAAGCAAAAAGAATATAATGTTGCATTTCTTCCGGCATTGAAGTATTTTTCTGAAAACAATTGCTATGATTCCCGGTTTACCCATGTACCTGAACATTCTGTTCATCGGTACCACCCTATTGTCGGTTTTTATTTTTTATAAAGCAGCCAGCCGGTCCAATACCACGCTGCTGTTGTTATTTGCCTGGCTGGGCATACAGGCAACGGTTGCTTATACGGGGTTCTATAAAATAACAACGGGCTTCCCGCCCAGGTTTGCGTTGCTGGCTGCTCCTGCCCTTTTGTTCATCATCCTCCTGTTTGTTACCGGCAAAGGAAAAAAATACCTTGATGGCCTCGATGCGAAAACCCTCACCCTTCTTCACGTGGTTAGAATACCGGTGGAACTTTGCTTGTACGGGCTGTTCCTGAACAAAGCCGTGCCGGAAGTAATGACCTTTGCCGGGCGCAATTTCGACATCCTTGCCGGAATCACGGCCCCGGTTATTTATTATTCCGGGTATGTAACCAACCGCATTGGTAAAACAGGTTTAGTGGCCTGGAACATCGCCTGCCTCTGCCTGCTCTTCAATATTGTAATCACGGCAGTATTGTCAGCACCTACCTCCTTTCAGCAGTTTGGTTTTGATCAGCCCAATACGGCCATCCTGTATTTTCCCTTTGTGTGGCTGCCCTGCTGTGTGGTGCCACTCGTGCTTTTAGCACACCTGGCTTGTTTGCGTAAACTGCTTATAAAATAAAAACAGGCATGCCTGCACACGCATACCTGTTTCAGTGAACGGATTAAAATGGCTACACCCGGGTTACTTCGGTTCTTTCTTCCACTTTGGAGCCTATATTGAAGGATTGATTGATGAATACTTTTTTCCCAAGTATTTCAAAATGGAGCTGCCGGATATCCGCCTTTTCGATCTTATAGCGGATGCCATAGGTTTCGGAGCTGATCCGCTGTTCCAGGATCACGTTATTGTCGCCATCCGTAATGCGCAGCAGGGCGCCCGAAGAAGGCAGGTTGTTCAGCTGCAGATCGAACACCAGCAGGTTATCTTCCGTTTTAATAAAACGGATATCACCGGTGGCTGTTTTAGCACCGGCATAAGCTGTGGTTACCTGCGCCTGTGTAAACGAGAATAAATTGGATACTGTCGCCAGCACAAGCAGGCAAACAGTCCGGGTGATGAATGAGTGGAGAGATTTCATAATGGTAGGTTTTAGATTTGATTGATGGCACAAAGCTCCGGACTGCGCATTACCAAATCATCATCCCCGTATTAAGGGATGGTAATGCTATTGTTTATTTAACATGATTTTCTGCCTGCAGGCAGACACATGGATATGAAAGAAGAGAGAAGTTAATTCCGCAGTGGCAGTTCCACAAAGAATGTGGTGCCCTCTCCTGTTTTTGTTTCAAACCAGATCCGGCCGCGTGCCTGTTCCACAATGCCTTTGCTCATGGCGAGCCCCAGTCCCGTTCCGGAGGTTTTGGTGGTAAAATTGGGAGTAAATATTTTTGAACGCAGTTCTTCGGCAATACCATTACCGTTGTCTTTTACTTTTATCAGCACCTTGCCGTCGTGCCGTTCTTCTTCCATCTGTATCTCCACGTTCCGTTCGTCGGGCACGGCCTGTATTGCATTCTGGATAAGATTGGTGAACAACCGGTTGATCTGTGTGCGGTCGGCATTAATGAACATAGACCCGCGCAATGGCTTCCAGCTCAGCTGTACGCGGCTATGAATGGAATGCAGCTGGGTCACCATCTTAATTACTTCATTCATATCAAACACTTCGTTGTGGGGGTTGCCGATGTTGGCAAACTGGCTGAACTCACCGGCAATATGGTTCAGGTGATCAATCTGCTCCACCAGGGTCTGGGCCACATTGGCGGTAAGCTCCTGCACGTTGCCTGAGTTATTGGTGATGGCTTTCTGAAGGTATTGCAGGCTCAGCTTCATCGGTGTAAGCGGGTTCTTGATCTCATGCGCTACCTGCCGGGCCATTTCACGCCAGGCCCCTTCCCGTTCGCTCTTGGCAAGTGCCACGGCACTGTCGTCGAGTTTGGCCACCATCTTGTTGTATTCCTTCACCAGTTCACCGATCTCATCATCCCGTTTCCAGTCGATGGCCTCATTCATCTGGCCCAGGCTCACCGCTTTCATTTTTTTGCTGATGAAAGAGAAAGAACGGGTGATGCGGTTGGTGATGAACAGGGCCACAATACCGGCAATGAGGAAGATGAATGCGTTCAGGTTGATGATGGTGACGAGGAAGTTGGCGATCTCTTCCTGCAGCTTGCTTTCGGAAGTGAAATAAGGAATGTTGAGGTACGCATATTCCCGGCCGCTGCCATCAATTACCGGAACGTAGTTGCTGACAAAGCTCAGCTTACCGATCTTTTCCTCTTTAAAATATTGTACTTCCTTTTGTTTATTCAGGTGATAATAAGCCAGCGGATCCATCCGGGTGCTGATGATGCCCTTGTTGTACGGCAACGGCAGCGATGAAACCTCCAGGTTTCCTTCCAGGTCGTACAGGTTTACATCTACCGCATGGATTTCAGATATCTTATCGATCACTTTTTCCAGCTTTTCCCGGTAGGCTTCGTCATATACTTTCACCACGTCGTCGAAAATGGCCAGGTCGGTAAGCGAAATGCGCACTTCGTTCTCCATTACATGTATTACACGGCTCAGCTTTTCCCGGTTGGTGTTCTGGTAACGGCTGATGAAAAATAAAATGGTGGCCACACCAATAATGATGAAGGAAACAGCACTGATGAAGATCACTGTTCCGTACACCTGGTTGCGGATGCTGAGCTGCCAGTAGTTGCGGAAACGAAGGCGGTTGAATTTTGTTCTGATCAGCAGGTTCAGCAAGGAGAATATACCGGTAACCAGCAGGAAGGCGCAGAACAGGTACGAAAAGAGGGTGATGGATTCAATGAGAAAGTTATTCTCCTTGGCAATGATCACCACTTTCTGTGCCCCGGCACGGTACCAGAGTTCATCGTAACCATTCTTCTGCAGACTTACAAACTCATCCCTGGGAACCTGCGCTGCCGTAAGCTTTGTGGGAAATGCATAGTCATTATGGCTGCTTACCAGCTGCAGGTTATTGTACACGGCAAAAGCATACACCGGTGAATTTTCAATGGCATTGGTGCTTCCTTTTGAAAAAAGCTCCAGGTTCAGCGCATCTGTTTTGTATTTCCGGGGGTTGGCCAGCACAAATACATAACCCAGGGTATCCTTATCAAAATTGGTGATCGTTTTTTTGCTGATATAACTGAAACGGTCGTAAGCTTCGTCATAATAAAACAGCTCCGGGTTGTTGGTGGGTTTGGCCTGGGTGTTCAGCACGGTATTCAGTTCATTGAAGCCGGCGGGGTCATCATTAAACAGCGGTTTTTCGTTCGCATCAAAGGTGTAGATCCGTGTTTCGTATTTATTGGTATAACCGGAGAAATTCCCATTCACGAGACTGTCTTTGAAATACCGGTTGGATGAATCGGAAAGCAGCCGGTAAAAATTAACAGCCAGCAGGTCGCTGCGGAAATCTGTAAGGAGGGTATTCAGCAGCGTTTCACTCGCAGGATCAGCCTTGGTGGAAAGTATCTCTGCATAGTGTTTGCGGTTGCTGATCTCTTTCTTGCTGTTCTCCACCACGATAATGGCAGTAATGGTTACTGAAAAAAAGAAAAGCCAGAAAATGAGCCGCAGCGAAGCCACTTTACGGATGGACAATCCAAGGTTACCCCGGAACAACAGGAGCAGGTAAATCAGCAGCCATCCCAGAATGAAGAGGCGGAAACCGGCGTACTCGGTACCCAGCTGAAAACTCAGGTAAATAAGTCCGGATACTGTCAGCACCAGGTAGGGTGATGCAGAAGTGCGTGGGAAGAAAGGACGTACAAACCACAGCACCACCTGGCTCAGCAGGAAGTAGCCCATGGCAACGCAGCAAAGCACTATGAAACCGGTAACACTATAAATATTCAGCGTAAAAAAGTTGATTACATCAAAAGATATCTGCGAATCGGCTACCAGGCTACGTACAATATCGCCCGCCACAAACGTAGCCGTCATGAGCAAAACACAGGCAATGATCAATACCCCCCATTTAAAAACCGGCTGCGTGCTGCTGCCAGGTTGCCGGTCCTGCAGGTGATAATGAATGAACAGGATCACCCAGGAAAACAACAGTGAATTAATAAGCAGGTCGCCCAGCGAGCGGAACACGACGTTAGACCCGTAAATGGAAGGATCAAACAATTCGAATTGCCGGAAGTTGAGCGGGAAGGGAAAGAAATAACTAATGGCCCGGAGGATGCTGACGGTTGCCACGAGGATCAGCACGGCTTTCCATAAGCCGGTATTGGCACTGATGGTATTTGCCAGCAGGTGAATAAACAACAGCACACAGATGGCGGCCAGTATCCGCAGCCATACTGCCACCAGGTTATTTTTGGCACTCACGCTGTTGGCCTTTTCAACGATGTAGAACAGTGGCTTGCCGTGCAGCGATTTTACCAGTGAGCCGGCGGGCTGAAGCGAAAGGTCGTAGTTTCTTTCAATATCATGACCGGTGGCAAACGTATTACGCAGGTAGGTATTGGTAACAAAGAAGTTCCATTTCACCGGAACCAGGGCAATGGAAATACCTGTGGCATCGGCGGATTTTCGCCAGGCATAATACCCGTTTTCCAGCTGCACAAAGCCGCTGGTGTCTGCCGTTGCCAGCAGTTCATCCGAGGGGAGTACGGTTTGTGTATTCCAGAAGACCAGTTTATGAATGCCGATGTCATTGATGAAATAGCGGTAGAAAAAATATTTCCTGCCCATCATGTCCTGCAGGAATTTTTCGTCGTACCGGTAATCGTTGATTCGGCTGATGGCCGATGAATCTTTCACCAGTTTTTCAAAATCGGCTTCCTGCCGGTGAATGTACCGTTGAATGTTTTCCCGTACGGCGCCCACGGATGAGTTACCCGACCAGTAGTTATCAATGATGAAGGAGATGGTTACCAGCCAGGCTGCAATGATAAGCAGGTAGCTGTTCTTGATGATAAAGCGTCTAAAAGGATGAGTGTTTTGCAATCGGCTCTAACGTGTTTGCTGCTTCTTGATGCTGTTCCAGATGCTGTCCATTTCTTCCAGGGTCATATCCTGCAGGGGTTTGCCGGTTTGAAGGGCCTGTTCCTCCATTTGGGTAAAAGGCCGGATGAATTTTTTGTTGTTCCGTTCCAGTGCATTTTCGGCATCTACCTGCAAAAACCTTGCAAAGTTTACCAGGGAGAAGAAAACATCTCCCAGTTCGTCTTCCATTTTGTTGATATCTCCCGATTGGATGGCTTCAAAAAGCTCTTTTTGCTCTTCATCCACCTTGTCCCATACCTGCTCTTTATTGTCCCACTCAAAGCCCACCTGCCGGGCTTTTTCCTGGAGCCGCATGGCTTTTACCATGGAAGGAAGAGACTGCGGAACCCCGCCCAGCACCGACTTTTTGCCCTCTTTCAGTTTCAGCTTTTCCCAGTTCCGTTTCACCTCTTCCTCGTTGTTCACGTGCGTACGCTCTGCGCCTGCCGGAGGATAGATATGCGGATGGCGGGCAATGAGTTTATCACATACCCCGTTGATCACCTCATCCAGGGAAAACTTACCCTGCTCCGTGCCGATTTTGGCGTAAAACACCAGGTGCAGCATCAGGTCACCCAGCTCTTCTTTGATGGATTTCCAGTCGCTTTCTGTGATGGCATCAGCCAGTTCATAGGTTTCTTCAATGGTAAGCTGGCGGAGGGTATGGATGGTTTGCTTTTTATCCCAGGGACATTGTGCACGGAGTTCATCCATGATTTTTACCAGGCGGAGAAAAGCTTCTGCATTGGAACCGGACATAATATATTTTACAGTTTAAAGAAAGAAAAGAAAACAAAGGCAGTGAACAGTAAGCTCAGCACAATCAGAAACAGGAAGTTCACCAATATGAATTTGAAGATGGTTTTAGCCCTTCGTTGTTTATAAAAATTACGCATGGCCTTGTATTGGTAAAAGAAAAGACCCAGGTAAAGAAATACGATAAGCAGCCGGATACCCCACCAGTTGATCATCCCGTTGAGGCTGTTGACACTGAAAATAACCAGCAGGGCAATAAAGAGAAAAATGTAGAGATGCAGGCTGAAGATGCCATGACTTACATAATAAAAAGCCTTGCGGCGGATATAAATCAGTTTCAGCAGGAGTGCCAGCAGCGGCAGCGAGAGGAAGAGAAGCTGTGGCAGGCTGTGCAGCAGCAGTTCTTTAAAATCCCGGAAAGCATCTAATTTCCGGCCCCGGTATTTGTTGTTGATGTCGATGAGCTTGTAGGTAAAGGTCCGCTCAAACCAGTTATCGCCTTTACCCGCTTTCAGCACCGAGTCGTATTGCTGCCTGCTTTTGTATTTAATATCAATCAGGTTTGTGTTGGGTGAGGAAAGCATGGTATCTACATACACCTGGAACTCGGCCCTCGTCATTGGTTTTCCTGCTTTATTATCATTGAGGTTGATGGCGGTGGTAAAATCGGCAAAACTCGCTGAGTCCATTTTGGCAATCTGGGTCAGCGTTTTTTTATTGATGGTGGTTTCGCTTCGCACATCAATTCCGCCTGATTTAAAAAAGGTAAAGAAGATCAAAAAGAAAAAGGCCGACGTGAAGATGTACATCCTGATGGGGTTTACGTAACTGGCACGGCGTCCAGCCATGTATTCTGTAGACAGGAAGCCCGGCTTTATGACCAGGTATTTTACCGTACTGAAGAACTTTCCGTCGAAATGGGTGATGTCCTGGAAAAAATGGGTGATGAGGTGCCAGACTGTTTCTTTGGGTTCAATGTTTTCCTGCCCGCACACATGGCAATACCTTCCCTGTACTTCCGCCTGGCAATTGAGGCAATTCTTCTCCTGTCTTTCCTTCAGACGGCTCATGAGCATTAATTTTGTTAAAAATAATAAAGTTTGAGGGTTTATTAAATGAAGGGCACAATTTCAGTTGCCAAACTTGCATTACTTTTGAAAATGAAAATATTTCTAATGAAAAAATCAGTCGGCTGCCTTTGCCTGATGCTTATGGCAGGTTATGCTTCCCGTGCCCAGTATTATTACACGGATGTGATCAATAACAAACAGGTAATGGCAGAGCTGGCCGTGCTCAAGGAAAAGAAGGTAAAGGGGGTAAAAGTGGTTTCCATGGAGGCCGATGGCACTGCAAGCGAGGGCTTTACCTGCCAGAAAAAGATCAACCGGGATTATAGCGAGGTGGAGATTTATACGGAAACCAACCAGTCTTACCCCAACACGTTCACTTCGTATTTCAATGCAGCCGGCGTGCTGCAGCGTACCGTTGATTCGTCGGAAGCAGGGGCTACCACCATCGATTATGTGTACAATGCAGCCGGTAAACTGGTATCGGTAAATTCGGCCGAAAACTTTTCAACCGATGATGATGCCGGGGCCGTAAGTCAGCAGCACCTGTACGAATACAATGCAGCCGGGGCACCCCGGCGGATGCTGCTGGTGAAAAACGGGAAAGACACCACCGAATTCCTGTTTGAAACCGACGAAAACGGCAATGTGCTTATTGAAAAAAACCTGAAGACCTCGGAGGTATATTATTACTACTACGACGAGCGGAACCGCCTTACCGACATCGTTCATAAATACAGTTACCAGAAACAGCTGTTCACCGAATCGTCTTTTGAATACGATGAAAGCGGGCAGCTGGCAAAAATGGTGACTTCAGAAAAAGAAGGGGCTTATTATTTTACCTGGCGCTATGCTTATGAGGACGGGCTGCGTACCACCGAGCGCTGCTACTCCAAAGAAGGCAGGATCATGGGATCGGTGGAATACCTGTATAAGAAATAATATTTCCGGGCTGATTGCTTGAGGAATGTTCAATACTCAATTTTCAGCATCTGCCTTTAGCGAATAAAAAAGCCGCTTAAAAGCGGCTTGTACTCGGGATGGGAGTTGAACCCACACTTGCATTGCTGCAAACAGGATTTTAAGTCCTGCG
>DMRT01000346.1 GCA_003455235.1 Chitinophagaceae bacterium | reverse complement strand
TATGGCGCACCAAGAACCAGCTCATCCATTTCAGCTTTAAACAATTCGGCATTGATGCCATCGGGAATTTTGTAACCGTATATTCGAACTATGCGATCAACCCGGTGTTTGCAAAGAACCGGTTTAACAACGTGATCATCCGGTATGATACCGCGGTGAACAAACGTTCGAAAGAATACTGGGATACCATCCGGCCGGTTCCGCTGGAAGTGGAAGAACGCATGGATTATGAAGTGAAAGACAGCCTGTTTGAAGTGCGCAAGGATTCCCTGCTCAGCCAGTCCTCTGTTGACTCATTGAAAAAGAAACAGGGAAAAATAAAGCCGCTTAATATTTTCTGGAAGGGCATTCACCGTACGCATTACAGTAAAACCAACACCTACCGGTGGGGTATTGAGTCATTGGTTAAGGGACTTGAATACAACACAGTGGAAGGGCTGGTGGCAAACCTGAATATGTACTTCGACAAACATTTTGATAAACTGAAGACCAATATTTCGTTTGAACCAAATATCCGGTATGGGTTCAATAATACTCACCTTAATGCCTGGGCTTCGCTTGTTTTCCGCACCCGCGACTGGGATGCGGATAAAAAGATAAAACGCCAGAGCCTGGAACTCGGCGGTGGTAAACGGGTAAGCCAGTACAATAAACAAAGCCAGATGCTGCCCCTGAACAATGCGATCAGCACATTGCTGTGGGGTGATAATTTCCTGAAGATCTATGAAAACTATTTTGTTTCCGTGGGTTTCAGCAAACGTTTTGAAAGCGGTTTCCGCCTCGCCGTGGGCGCATTGTTTGAAGACAGGAGACAACTGGACAATACCACCGACTTTACCTTCTTTAAAAGCAACCTGAAAAATATTTCACCCAATTACCCCGTCGACAGTATACCTGTTCAGTACTTTGCTCCCAACAAGGCCCTGGTGCTTAGTTTGGACATGAGTTTCCGCCCGGGCCAGCGTTATATCCAGTATCCCAACCGCAAGATGTCGCTGGGTTCAAAATATCCTACATTCAGTATTAACTATACCATGGGCATCAAGAATGTGTTTGGCAGCGATGCCAATTTTGCCAAATGGCGTTTTAGTGTGGCAGATGCGGTGAACCTCAAACTGGCAGGCACGTTCAAATACAAACTGGGCATCGGCGGATTCATCAATCACCAATCGGTGTTTATCCAGGATTTTCAGCACTTCAACGGTAACCGTTCTACGGCCGCCAGCGAATACGTGAACAGTTTCCAGCTGGCTCCTTATTACCATAACAGCAATACAGAACCCTTCTTTTCATTCGGGCATATTGAACACCATTTCAACGGGCTGCTCACCAATAAGATTCCGCTCTTCCGTAGGCTCAACTGGAACCTGGTGGCCGGCAGCAATGCGTTTTACGTAAACAAGCACAACCACTTCATTGAAGGATTTGTAGGCCTGGAGAACATCCTGAAGCTGTTCCGGGTAGATTATGTGGTGGGCTATAGCAATAACCAGCGCATCACCGGTGAAGTACGGATTGGTGCCGGGGGGTTGCTGGGTAGTTCGGTACGGGTGAATTCAACACCCCGCCGCCGCAACGGCTCGCTTAGTTTAACCCTGTAGGCACCTGATGAATATCAGCGTTCTCCAGCCGGAAATACTCGTTTTCATTGATTATATTTGCACCCGAATTTGGTTTGCCCTGCAAGCATCCAATCTAAACAAGGCCTGATGTACCGTCGGATCTTGTATTACAGGTTTCCTGAAGACGGTCAGACGGGATGTCTGACCGGGGAAGGATCAAATTAAATCTTATGGCAGTATTACACAACCGGGTATCCCAGGCGGAGCTGAAAAAATTATTATACGCCGAAACCGAACACCGAAGCACCATCTCTTTTTACCAGTATTTTCCCATCAGCGATCCGAAACAATTCCGCGACGACCTGTACAAGGCATTGCATGCGCTGAAAGTTTTCGGGCGGATATACGTAGCCCACGAGGGGATCAATGCACAGATCAGTGTTCCGGAAAGTAATGTGGAGGCATTCCGGGAATACCTGTATTCCATCCCGGCGCTCAACGGCCTCCGGCTGAACATGGCGGTGGACGACGACGGTAAATCCTTCTGGGTGCTGAAGATAAAAGTGCGGGAGAAGATCGTGGCCGATGGCATCAGCGATCCCTCGTTTAGCATGGAAAACAAAGGAAGGTATGTGAATGCAGCGGAAATGAATGAACTGCTGAAGGAAAAAGAAACGATTGTGATTGATATGCGCAATCATTACGAATACGAAGTGGGGCATTTTGATAATGCCATTGAAATTCCCAGCGATACCTTCCGCGAACAACTGCCCATGGCGGTGGATATGATGAAGGACAACAGGGACAAGAACATCATCATGTACTGTACCGGCGGCATCCGTTGTGAAAAGGCCAGCGCTTACATGCTGCACAATGGATTTAAAAATGTTTTTCACCTCGAAGGCGGCATCATCAATTACGCAAAGCAGGCGAAGGAAAAAGGACTGGAGAGTAAATTCATCGGCAAAAATTTTGTGTTCGATGACCGGCTGGGAGAACGCATTACAGAGGACATCATTGCACACTGCCACCAGTGCGGCAAGCCCGCTGATACGCACACCAACTGTAAAAACGATGGCTGTCACCTGCTTTTTATCCAGTGTGAAGAGTGTGCCCGTACATTCGACGGGTGCTGCAGCAGCGAATGCCAGTCTGTTCACAACCTTCCGGAAGAACAGCAAAAGGAATTGCGCAAGGGCATCGAAAAGGGGCACATGGTATTTAATAAAAGCCGGCAACGGCTGCGGCCCACCATTGAGCAGAATAAACAATACCGGGCAGCTTCTCAAAAACCACCCGGAAGCTGAACCCCTTCCGTTTACCGCTGGTCCATATTCCGGGCCTGATTTATGCAGCCCGTGTTCGGGGAATATGAATCCGGCTTATATTTATTTCCGAAACCAAACCGAATTGTATGCAGGAATCAGGTAATGCCATCACCCGGTTTTACAACCGGGTAAAGTCGATCGGCTTTACTGGTAAAATGGACAGCTATGAGAAACGCCGGCTGGGAATTTTCAACAGCATCAATTTCCTGGGACTTATAACCGGTATATTCATTCCGCTTGCGGCTTCTTTTGGTAAAGGATATGTACCGATGATCACCTGGCTGGTGGCGGCATCGCCTGCCTTCATCAGCGGGGTGGTGCTTCTTGGTAATTATTTCCAGCGGCATTCTTTTGCCATGGTTTGGTACTTTATGGCATACCCTGCTGTTACGGCCCTCGTGTATGCCGGAAATGTTGACGTGGGTATTGAACTGCTTTTCGTTTTGTATGGCGTGCTTTCTGTTTTCTTCCTGCAGGAGATGCGCTATACCATTCTTACCATCTGTTTTACCACAGCCTGTTACCTGGCTGCCTTTGTGCTTCACAAGCAATATGAATTTGTACTGGCCGATATTAATTTTACGTATTATGTCATCAACCAGGTGCTCTGCCTGTCATTTATCTTCATTGGCCTGTTTCTAATTAAAAAAGAAAATACCGATTACCAGAAAGAGATGCTGTATGCCAATTGGGAACTGACCAATACCAATGAAGAGATTCAAAAGCAACGGCTGGAGCTGGCAGAAAAAGCTTCGGCACTGGAAGAACAAACCCTGCAGCTGGCCGAACTGAATACGGTGAAGAACCGCTTGTTCTCGGTAGTGTCGCATGACCTGAAACTGCCCATTTATGGATTGCGGAATCTTTTTAAAGCCATGCACGACCATGATACACCGGCGGAGGATATCAAATCGTATGTTCCTGAAATACTGAAAGACCTGAATTATACCACCGGGCTGATGGAGAACCTGCTGCTATGGGCCAAGAGCCAGATGCAGGGGGATGTAATCAATCACCAGCTGGTGGATATGTCGGACCTCATCAACGAAGTGAAGCAGTTGTTGCGCATGCAGGCCGAGAACAAAAAGATATACGTACAGGCAAGGGCAAACAAGGATATATACATTTATGCCGATAAGGAAATGATCAACCTGGTGCTGCGGAACCTGTTGTCCAATGCGATAAAATTCACTCCCGAAAACGGGGAGATATGGATTGATGCCGGCGTAAACGGGGAGATGGTGGAAGTACATGTACGGGATACGGGCAAGGGCATCAGCGAAGAGGATATGAAAAAACTTTTCGGCAATAATTATTTCACCACCCGGGGTACAGCCAATGAATCCGGCACGGGCCTCGGTTTGGTGCTTTGCAAGGAATTTCTGAATAAAAACGGTGGTGATATTTTCGTGGAGAGCGAACCGGGTAAGGGCAGCAGATTTTCCTTCACACTTCCCAAAGCATAGTTATCGTTTTTAACCACATAGGCCCATAGATATTCATTGAAGTTCTGTGGTTGTGCAATGTGTTCTATGTGCCTATGTGGTTCAAAAAAGAATACATTCTACTTGATCCACTTTATACAGGCAGGATTGGGTACATCAATCCGTTTGCCGGTGTCGGTAAGCAGGCCTGTTTGTTTATCCCGTTTAAAGATTACAATGTTGTTGCTTTCCTGGTTGGCAACCAGCAGAAAATCTTCCCCCGGACTGAAATTGAAATTACGAGGTTTTGTACCCATCACATATTGATGGCCTACAGAAGTTAATTTCCCCGTTACATTATCAATAGAAAAAATGCCGATTGTGTTGGCATTGCCCCGGTTGCTGCAATACAGGAACTTTCCGTCTTTCGATACATGTATGTCGGCTGCGCCGATTGGTCCTTTGTAATAAGGTGGCAGGGAAGAGAAAGTTTGCACTTCCTGCAGGTTTGCATGGCCGGCATTTTTGTATACGATTACTTCGCCCATCATCTCCAGCAACAGGTAAACATATTTTCCGTTGGGATGAATATCCAGGTGCCGGGGCCCGCTGCCCGGGCTTAGTTTTTCAAAAGGAATTTTTGCCGGCTGCAGGATACCGGCTTTGACATTAAATGTATAGTTCATCAGTTTGTCAATACCCAGGTCGGGCACAAACAGGTAGCGGTTGTCAGGCGATAAAAATGTTCCATGTACATGCGGGCTTTTCTGCCGCACGGGGTCGGCGCCACTGCCGCTATGCTGCACCACCTGTTTCAGCGAATCGAGGGAGCCATCTTTTTTAACGGCGATCAGGCCAATGCTGCCACTGGTATAATTGCCTGCAAAAACCCAGTTCCCCGTCTTGTCTACCGCCACATAGCAGGGGTGGTTGCCGCCGCTGGAAACCTTATTGATTTCAGTGAGCGTACCGTTCTTAAACCGGAAGGCGGAAATATAACCACCGGTCGTATGCATGGTGCTGTCGGCGTTTTCATTAACGGCATACACGGTTTTTTTACCCGGGGCCACGGCAAGAAATGAAGGATTGGATGTTTTGGCAATGCTTACCAGTTTACTCGCTGCTGTGACCGGGTTGAATGAATAAACATAGATGCCTTCTCCTTTGCCTGCGGTATAGGTACCCACGAGGAGATAGGCGGGTTGGGTCTTCTGCGCTGCTGCACCGGAAGCGATAAGCAGGATTAACGACAGCAGGAAGTAGATTCTTTTCAAAAGAGAATATTTTATACCAGCTTTTTTATTTCGTCTGTAATGATCCTTTCTGTTTCTTCATCATCCAGCTTTTGCGGAACGAAGGAGGAGCCGATCACTTTTTCGTAAAGTTCAATATACCGTTTGGAAATAGTGCCCACCCATTCATCACTCATGGCCGGTACGGTTTGTCCTTCTTTGCCCATGAAATTATTTTCGATGAGCCATTCCCTCACAAATTCCTTGCTCAGCTGTTTCTGCCGTTCTCCTTTGGCCTGCCGTTCTTCAAAACCATCGGCATAAAAATAGCGGGACGAATCGGGTGTGTGGATCTCATCCATGAGGATGATCTCCTCACCGATTTTACCAAACTCATATTTTGTATCCACCAGTATCAGTCCCTGCCTGGCAGCAATCTCTTTCCCTCTTGCAAAGAGTTTCAATGCATAACCCGATAAAGTGTCCCATTCCTGTTGGGTGGCCAGTCCCTGTTTAATGATCTCTTCCGGTGAAATGTCTTCATCATGTCCTTCTTCGGCCTTGGTACTTGGTGTGATGATGGGAGAAGGAAAGTAATCGTTTTCTTTCATGCCTTCGGGCATGGCAGCGCCGCAGAGCATTCTCTTTCCGGATGCATAGGTGCGCCAGGCATGACCGGTGAGATTGCCCCTTACCACCATCTCAATTCTGAAAGGTTCACATTTCCTTCCGATGCTTACATTGGGTGCCGGCACATTCAGCAGCCAGTTTGGACAGATGTCTTTTGTGGCATTCAGCATGTGTGCGGCAATTTGTGTCAGCACCTGGCCTTTGTATGGGATGGGGCGGGGGAGGATGACATCAAAAGCCGATATACGATCACTGGCCAGCATTACCAGGTATTTGCCGGATATCGTATAAACGTCTCTTACCTTGCCTTTATAGAAATTGGTTTGATGGGGGAAATTGAAGTTAGCCATGGAGCTAAATTAACACCCCGCGGGCGAATAAGGTCGTTTGGAAGCCCTTAGATTTCAACAGGATGGGTAAAAAATTAAATTTCCAGTTAAAAATAACAATGCTTAATTTGCTTTATATTTAAAACCAAAAAAAGCAATATGAGAAAAGTTACAAGCTATGTGGCTACTATTCTTATGGCTAATATTTTAACGATTGCGGCCTATGCACAGAATGTAACCATTAACGGCAATGTCCGGAACAGCAACTCCAAAGAAGGTGCAGGTGCTGTTTCCGTCATGGTAAAGGGGGGGGAAACAGGAACATTCACAGACGATAAAGGTAATTTTAGAATAACGGTGAAAAGCCTTCCGGTTACCTTGCTGATTTCATCAGTAGGTTTTGAATTACAGGAGGTTACCGTTTCCAGCGCCAGTAAAACGGTACAGGTTGACTTTGTACCAAGCAATGCCCTCGGACAGGAAGTGGTGGTAGCTGCCAACAGGGTTCCTCAACGGATACTTGAATCGCCTGTTTCCATTGAGCGGATCAGCGCTGCCAACATCCGCAACTCTCCCGTGTCAAACTATTACGATGTGGTGACCACACTCAAAGGTGTAGACATCACTACTTCATCCTTAACATTTAAAACTCCCACCACCCGCGGTTTCAACTCCAGCGGTAACACCCGTTTCAACCAGCTGGTGGATGGAATGGATAACCAGGCCCCGGGTCTGAACTTCTCGGTGGCTTCCATCATCGGGTTAAGTGAGCTGGATGTTGACAACATCGAATTGCTTTCGGGAGCATCCTCTGCATTATACGGCCCCGGCGGTATGAACGGAACCCTGCTGATGACCAGCAAGAACCCGTTCAAATACCAGGGTTTATCCTTCCTGGCCAAAGTAGGCGTTATGCATGTAGGTGCATACCGGCAACGGGATGCAGGTGCTTACAATAACTGGAACCTGCGCTGGGGTAAAAAAGTATCTGAAAAATTTGCCTTCAAGATCAACGCAGAACTTATCCAGGCAAAAGACTGGCTGGGTGTGGACACCCGCAACTACAGCCGTTCAGGCACCACCGGCCTGGTGATTGCCGGCGACCGCAAAACAGATCCCAACTACGATGGTATTAATGTATATGGAGACGAAACAACCGTGGACATGCGTGCTTTCTTTTCACAGATTGCCGCCAGCTTACCCGGCGCTGCCAACTTTATTGCAGCCAATGGATTGCTGACCACACCGCAGAACGTATCCCGTACCGGTTATACCGAAAAAGAACTGATCAACCCGAACACGGTTAACTTCAAACTGGGCGGTTCGCTTCACTACAAAATCAATAACAACACCGAAGCCATCCTGGCCGCTTACTGGGGTACAGGTAATACCATCTATACCGGAAGTGACCGTTATTCACTGAAAGATTTTAAAATGGGCCAGTACAAACTGGAAGTAAACAATAAAAACTGGGCCTTCCGTGCTTATACCACACAGGAAAACGCCGGCGAATCATACAACATGACCGCCACCACCCGTTTGCTCAACGAATCATGGAAAAGATCAGTGACCACCGATGCAGCCGGAAATCCAACACCGCTGCCCACCGACTGGTACATTCAATACTCGTACAACTGCCTGAGCAACCGCATGAGTGGCATGACCGCT
>DMRT01000269.1 GCA_003455235.1 Chitinophagaceae bacterium | reverse complement strand
AGTTTTTTTGCTTCTTCCTCCTGGTCTTCCCTCACCACCAGCTTAATTCCCCCGATGGCATTGGTCAGTATCGGGTCCATGATTACGGTATTCTCGTCTTTCAGGTAACAGTCGATCCCTGCATCCTGAAGTCTGGTGAGCGTGATGTTTGCCTGGAACGAAAAATCGAAGGTGCGGACCTTTACAAAATCCATAATAAAATTGGGTTTACCTGTTTAACGTTCATGGCAATTAAGATACAATAAATAGTTGCCAAGATTATAAAAGAGAAAAGGAGAAAAAGACAGTTACCTGCTCTTTTTCTCCTTTTTGCTCTTAGCATATTTTTCAATTTAATTATTCAGCATCAGCGGCATCACCAGCATCAGCAATTGTTCGCCTTCCCCCTGTTCGGAAGGTTTGATGAGCCCAGCCTTGGTGGGTGTACTTAATTCCATTACAATATCGGCGGTGTCGGCGCCATTCAGCATTTCAATCAGGAACTTTGCATTGAAGGCAATCTGCAGGTCTTCGCCATCATACTGGCAGGTCATGCGTTCGTTTCCTTCAAAGCTGAAGTCCACATCCTGTGCGGCCAGTTGTAAAACACTTCCGCTGATGCTCAATGCCACCTGGTTGGTGCTCTTGTTACTGAACACGCTTACGCGGCGCAGGGCATTCTGGAAATCGTGTTTGTTCACCACCATCTTGTATGGATTGTCGGCAGGGATCACCACTTTATAATCGGGGAAACGGGCATCAATGAGCCGGCACACCAGCTCGGTGCCCCCATGTACTACAAACAGGTGATTGCTGTTGTAAGACACTTTCAGCTCATCATCATTATCGGGCAGGGAGCCCTTCAGCAGGTTCAATGGTTTTTTGGGAACGATGAAATTGTCTTTTTTCGGGCAGCTTACATCGCTGCGGGTATAGCGAACGAGGCGGTGTGCATCGGTGGCCACAAAGGTGATACCTTTCTTATCCAGCTCAAAAAACACACCCGTCATCGCTGGCCGCAGGTCATCATTACTTACGGCAAAGATGGCTTTGTTGATGGCCGTTACCAGGGCAGAAGAAGTCATGGTAAAGGAGTTGGCGTCATCGGCGGCCGGTTCTTTCGGGAAGTTGTCGGGTGTTTCGCCCATTACCTTATACTTACCATTATCGCTGGTTATTTCAACAGCGAAATTTTTATCTACATTAAAAGTAAGCGGTTGTTCGGGAATATTCTTCAACGAATCGAGCAATATCTTGGCAGGGATACAAACCTTGCCACTGTCTTTGGCCTCAATATCCAGGTGCACTTTCATCACGGTCTCCAGGTCGGTGGCCACAACAGTAAGCTTATTCTTCTCTATCTCAAACAGGAAATCTTCCAGGATGGGTAACACGGTGTTGGCATTGATAACGCCGCTGATCTGCTGCAGTTGTTTAAGCAAAGCCGACGAGGAAACGATGAACTTCATAAATAGGTCTTTAGTTGGCAAATATATTGGTTAAGCGGGATAAAAATACGGCCAATTTTTGAACAGGTAGTTTGCAGCCAGCTCTCCCGGATGGTCTTTTCCAGAGATTGTTTATTGGTTTAATTGTTTACTGGTTTATTGCCGGGAGCAGAAGATGCCCGGCCTTCTGACCATTAAAACGGCAAACCATTAAACCACAAACCAGCACCCCGTAATCCACAGCCCTTTATAAGTTTTGCTTGTGCACAATATTTTATCGGTATATATTGTTAACCAAGGACAGATTGCTAAGAACGCCCCTGCTAAAATTTATTATTTATGAAAAAACTACTGGTGCTGATCCTCTCAGCATTCATCAGTACCGGCCTGCATGCCCAGGCACAACAGATAAAGATCCTCAGCTTCACCGTAAAAAACCAGCTCCCCCCGGTCATCGACAACTGGAACAGCATTCCCGGCTCCCTGCTGCTGGTGGCGCAAAAGCCGCCCACGGTACAGATTAAGGGCATGCGGCTGGTGATCCAGATCCGGGCCAACGGGGCTGTACTCTGCAGCAATATGGCTACGGGCGGCATGCAGGTGGATGAATTCACCACCCGCACTTTTTCTGCTTCAGAAATTGCCGGGGCCCTGGCCAGCTGCGTTACACTCAAGGATGGTAACTATACCATCTGCGCCCAGTTCTTTAACGATGAACGAAGAGAGATAAGCAACCAGGTATGCAAAGAATTTATGGTGGAAACACCCAAAGAAACCGATTTTGCCCCGCCAACCCTGATCGTGCCTGAAAATGAAAAAAAGTTTTCAAAGAACGACATTCAAAAGCCTGTTACGTTCCGCTGGACTCCACTGGTTCCCAAACCAAAGGAAACGGTTACCTACCGTATTCGTGTTTGGCAGCTGATGCAGGGACAGAACGGCATGCAGGCCATGCAAGCCAACCAGCCCATTGTTACCAAAGACGTGGACAATATTACCCAGGCTGTTATTACCGGAAGCAGTTTATACACCGGGCCCTGCAGGCCACCCTACCTCTGTGATTTTATCTGGAATGTGCAGGCATTGAACCGGGAAGGAAAACCCATGGGAAGAAATAACGGCACCAGCGAGCCATTTGTTTTCAAAATAGCGGATGATAATATCAATACTAAAATTGACAGTGTGGATGTAAGCTGCTGCATCAACGGCAAACAGAACATCTATATTAAAATAAGCAACCTCCATCTTACCAACCCGGCACAGATTACTGCCATTAAATACCGGGTGAACGGAACCGGACCGGTTACAACCTTATCACCAACAACACCCGGAACACCCTTCACCATTCCGGCAAACACTTCACAGGCATTTACCGGCACCATCAATTGCATCGACAGCATGAAAACGATCAAATTCATTGTGGATGCCATCTGGCCCAGCGACCCGGACAATATCAACAACGAAACAGCCTGGGATACGCTTAAGTGCGCCTGCGATCCCTGCCGCACACTCGGTGTTACCATTGCAAAAGATACCTTAACAGCCACCGCAAGTACCAGCAGCCAGGTGCTGTTATCAGGCGTGCTGAATGGATTAAACCCGAATGCGGTAAAAAAGATAACCATTGAACTGATCTATTTCAACATTATTCAAACCGGCGACAGCAATTGTGTAAAGTGCGCCGAAAATAAAGAGTGGGGCAATTTCATCAAACCCGCCGGCTCTGCATTCAGCGGTTACGGAGTGGGTGTGCTCAATGGCCTGAACTTCGGCCGTGAGTGGACATGGCTTTCCAGCGTACAGAAAGACTGCGACAGCCATGGCAATGGCGGCGATGGACACGGAGGAGGTACCGGTACCGGCCTGCCTGGTCAGAACAAAGAATGCAGCACCTGCGGAAACAATACCGGGGCAGCGCCGCCGCCACCGCCTGATCCGAGAGATAACAATGCGAAGATTGCCGGCACCGGGCCCATCATCATTGTGAACCCGCCGCCCATACCCAAGGCAAACAGTTTTTCATTGCCCATTGCGGTGCCGCCGGGCAGCAGCTTAAAATGCTGCGGCGATAAAATAAGGGTTTGTATACGATATACGATCTGGGATTTCTGCTGTCATGCATGCGATGTGATAAAATGTTACGAGATAGAACGCAAGGCACAATAACTCTAAACCCTGAAAAAAGAAATCATGAAACAACTACATAGATATTTCAAACTCGTTATACTGTCCGCACTGCTTATTATAAGTGTAACCGCAAAAGCGCAGGTGAACGGATTCACCATTACGGATCCCACCTTCCCTACGGCACACAACCTGGGAACCACCTTCCCGATCAATATCTCGTTCAACTGGACACCCACCACTACCAGCGCCACCGTGGTGCTTAATTACAACGCAGCCCTGGTAAGTTATGATGCAAGCTGCACGGCAAGCCTACCCGGCTGCATGACGGTTACAAGCAGCGGATCATCGGTTACCGTCACCATCAGCAATTTATCTTCCTGCACCAATACGGGCGCCATCAGTTTTAATCTCTGCTTCCGTTATAATTGCCCCGATTCATGCACCGGCGTAATCAAGCCATCAACCTTTACCGGAACACTAACGGATAATTTAAGCACCACCCAAACAGCCAGCTGTACCGCAAACGGCATATTGAACAACAATGTTTCCATGAGCCATATCTTCTGGGCCTTTAACCAGCTGACGGCGGAGATAACTTACCGTGTTTGTTTTTATAACCCCGATTGCTTTAAAATCAAGAACCCGAGTTTTACGATTTCCCTTTCTCCTGCATTGGGAACCATTACTTCGGTCACCGGCGGGGCCTACACCTATACGCTTTCGGGAACCACCATCACCCCAAATACAACCGCACTCAACCAGTATGCCGGCGATTGTTTCTTTTATGTTGTCAAGCTGCCCTGTAATACTGGACTTGGGCAAACGCTTACCAGCAACGTAACATTTAAGGGAACCAACTGCAATGTGCCCAACAGTACCATTAAGGGACCGCTGGCTGCTTCTTTCACTATTCCGGCGGCGCCGGCGGCTACGGCCAATATTTCTGTTTCATCGGCATCTTCCGCAACCTATTTTTATTACAACATCACCAATACCGGAAACACGCCGCTGAACTTAACAGCCACCAACTTTCTGCCATTGGTACACCTGAAGAATTCTCCCAATTCGGTGATGCAGAATACATCGCAGGCGGGGTTAAGCTGCAGCATCAAGTACTATAACTGTACACTCACACCAACATCGGCATACCCGCTGGTGGGTAACGGAGCCACCGATAACAATGCTCCCGCCACCAATACCAATAAGTTCGATCATGTGATCAATAATTTATTACCGGGGCAGAATGTAAGCCTGTATTTATATTATGACCTCACATCTTCCTGCAGCGGACCGGCCGGTAACCCGCCTTACCGCGACAGCCTGGCGATCAGCTATAATTGTGTGGCGCCACCCACACCCTGCATCCCCTGTGGCCCGGGCGGACAGCAGAACCCCGTGATCATTTACAATCCGCAGCCGAACATGATCTGCATGCTCAACAATTACCTCAGCGGATGTAAAAATCTTGGTGATACCATTGACCTCTGTTATGAATTCAAGAACACCGGAGATGCAGCACTCATCGGCGGACAGTATAATATACAGTTACCCACCTGGTTGCAGGCTGTTTATTCAAGCGTGGTATATACCGGGTTTTCCCCCCTGCCAACGATTGTTCCGGCATCGAACATCAAATTCAACCTGCCAAACATTCCACCAAGTGCAACAGCTACCTATAAAATTTGTTTTAAAGCCGTGGTACAACCCGGGGCCGTGGGCGGACCCAATGCTTTCTGGGGCATCATGTCGGGAGGCAACCTGATCAACCCGCAATGGACCTGTTATACCTCCTTCAACATTTGCGCATTTGCTGCCATTGGTATTGATAAGAAAGTAAAAGGAAATCTCAACAGCAGCTTTGCCAACAGCGGCCAGGGAAATCCCAATACGGCAGTTGATTGGGAGATTACCGTCCGCAATACCGGCACCATCGCCGTTGATAATTTGGTGGTGATCGATCGCATCCCGGCCATCGGTAATCTTACCATTCTTGGAAGCCCTTCCTCTTCACCGGTAAGCAACCAGTTTAATATGCAGATGCTTACAGCGCCAACGAATATTAATTACACAGCTACGTATACAACCACACAGAACATCTGTACCACCTGGCCGGCAACGGGCACGCCGTGTAACACGGGTGTGTGGACAGGAACCGTTTCAAACGGTGGCGTGAAGTTTACCTTCAATCCAACGTTTACTTTAGCACCGGGCGGAACATATACGTTCACGTTCCAGACCAAAATACCCGCCGGTACAGCAAATGGGTTGGTGGATTGCAATACTGTTGGCTTTATTGCCAAATCACAAACAGGAGGCTATACCATTAACCCGGTTGAATGCACGCCCGTTTGTATAGAAGTAGTAACGCCCGAAGTTCCGCCGGGCGGATGCTGTAAAGACCTGCTTAAAAAAATTGCCACCACGCAAAGCGTAAGCAATGACGTGTTAACAGTGAATGCAACACTTACGGCTGGTCCGAATAAACTCACCAAAGTAACGGTATCACTGGTGAACTTTGAGGTAAAGCACCCGAAAGACTGCGATGTGTGTGTGAAGGATCCGAAATACTTCGGCAACTTAACCAATCCAACAAGTCCGCTCACATTTGGTAACCTGCCGGCAAGTGTGCCGTTCAGCCATTTGCTGCAATGGAAAGACAGCCTGGGTTACAGCTTTGCCGGCGGTGTTCCGCTCAGCTTTAAGATACCATTACCACCACGCAGCCCGATTGCCTGCTGTTGCGATACCATTGAATACTGTATCCGTTATACATTTACCGATACGGCCTGCGTGATGTGCGATACCACCATCTGTTACAAAACATACAACGGAAAAGATTGTAAGGAAACCGGAAGCGGTGGAAATAACGGAGAGCCTTGTAATTGTTCATGGGATCCCATCTTCAAATTCGAAGGGGGGCAGAAAGCAGTGGCATGCGGTGGATCCATCACCCTGATGAAGGGAAATATCCCCGTTTCATTAACGCCGAACTTTAATTGTGTGCCGTCGTCACAAACATGCACGCCATCCGGGTTGCAGGTAACAATAACGAATAATACAACAGGAGTAACGTCAATACTGACAGGGCCGAACTATAATTATACATTCCTGCAATCGGGCACGTATACGTATAACCTGTCGGGTAGTTGCGGCGGCAAGCCCTGCAATTGCCAGCTGACGGTGATCATACCTCAATAACAAGAAACGCATGAATAGAAAAACTGCTGTCCTGCTTTTATTGATCGGCTTTGCTTGTGGCAATGAAATAACTGCACAAACGAAACCCAAAAGTTTTTCTGTAAGTGGAACAGCAGGCATTACTTATGAAGGATATGGATTGAGCCGCAGCCCATCGGGGTGGACCGGCTATACTGCCCGGAAACCCTGGAACCAGGTGCGTTTCAACTTCACCCCCAATTTTAAATTCGGGAAAAATTTCAGCCTGCCTTTTAATTTCAACTTCGCCGCCATACCCACCAACTTCGCCGGACCCTATGCCGGAATAAAGAATCAGAATCTGGGGCAATTCATCACCAACCCGATGAATAATTTTGGTGTGAATCCGAAATACAAATGGGCCGAACTGCAGCTGGGAACGCAGTATTTAAAATACTCTGACCTCTCCACCGGCGATATCGGCATTTTCGGAGCCGGCATCGACCTGCGGCCGAAAACATGGCGCTTTAAATTTTTCACCGGCATATCACAGGATGGCGTGAATTATTTTGCGGGGCCGCCAACGGTTACCGGTGCCTACAAAAGAAAGAACTGGATGCTGCAGATCGGCAATGAACTGGAAGGAAAATATTTGTTTGCGGTAAACCTGGCCAAAGGAAAAGACGTTCCCAATTCTTCCACTCCGCCGCCGGCCACCATTAAGCCGCAGGAGGGCGTGGTAATAAGCATCGTGGGTGATGTATATGTAGAGAAGATTTATTTCAAAGCGGAAGCAGCACAATCAACATTTACCAAAGATGTAACAACACCCACAACAACATTGCTGCGTGGACTGAAACCATTCATTGATCCGCACACTTCTTCACTCACCGATTTTGCCGGGCAGGTTGCTGTTGGAAGAAAGTCGGCCAATTTTGATATCGGCATCGGCGCCAAATATATCGGCGCCGGGTTCCAAACAACAGGGTATCCTTACCTGCAGCCCGACCGGGTGGATTATACCCTGAATACAAGGTTCAATGCCTGGAAAAAAAAGATAAACGTGGTGGCTAGCCTCGGCCGCCGGGTGAATAATGTGCGTAATACGGCACTAAAGGCAAGCCAGTTCATCGGCAACCTTAACTGGTTTACGCAATTCAACGAACATTGGAGTCTGAACGTAAGCTACAACAACTTCGGATTTCAATCCGCCAGCGGAACCAACCCATACGGGATAAAGAACGTAAGCAATGATTTGGGTGTGAACCCCACGTTTACCTGGATGGGAACAAAGATCCTTCACCTGGTAAGCTTCAGTTATAATTACAGTAAGTACGACGAACGGGATGTGATGACGGGATTGACGACATCCAACAACACCCATACGGCGTTGCTTACCTACGTGCCAACCTATTTAACAAAAGACATTTCCCCGGATTTCAGCCTGCTGTATTTTTATAATGATGTGGCCCTGGCAAAAATCAGCCTGTTCACCATCAGCAGCGCATTAAAGATGAGTGCTGCTAAAAAGAAACTGCAACTGAGGGGACAATTGCAATACACACTCGGCAAGCTCAACAGTTTCAGCAGCAATAACAACCTGATTGCTTCCTGCAATATTGATTATAAGATCACGAAAAAGTTCAGCTGGAATACCTTCCTCACCACAAATTATTTTAAATACGGCAACGAGATCACCCCGAACGGAGCAACTTATTTAGAAAGCATCTGCCGCACCGGGTTCCAGTACCGGTTCGACACAAAAAAGCAGTAATATGAAACAAGTAGCCTTCTCCATCATAGCATCGTTGATTTATTGCACCGCTGCTGCACAGATCAACTCCAATCTCATACTGGCAGCACAGCCTCCGGCCCAGTTATCTGAATGGGGAAACCGGCGCGAAGTGCTTACACTCATCCTGAATGCACAGCCCGGGGCTGCCGGTCAATTCAAAATAAAGACAGAAATAAAAACACTGGATGGTACCGTGATTGCCTCGGCCGACCTGGCCAGAACAACCACCTTTACCGGCAACCCGGCAGGAGCCACCATTTTATTTGCCAATGATGCCGTGCCGCTGGAGAACATGGTCTTCACGGGTAAATACAAAACTTCTTTACAAAGAACCGGCAAACTTCCTGCGGATAATTATACGCTTTGTGTGCGCCCGGTACGTGCCGGAGATTATGCCCCGTTGGGTGAAGAGCAATGCAAGAATTTTTACCTCGCCACTACGCAACTTCCGATTTTGATAAAACCATATAATGAAGAGATACTGGATGCAAAGTCGGCCCAAACAGCAATCCTGTTCCGGTGGACGCCGGTGGTACCACAGCAAACATCACCGGTTACTTACCGCATACAGGTGTTTGAAGTGCTGGGTAACCAAAGCCCGGTGCAGGCATTGCGCAGTAACCAGCCACTGCTGGACAAAGAGATATTGGCAGCCACACAATATATATGGCAACCACAATTAGCGTTTGCGCCGGCCGACAGCAACGCAACCAGGAAATACCCAACCTTCATCTGGACCATCCAGTCGCTCGACAAAAACCACAACCCGGTTACCCAAACCGATGGCAATGGAGAAGCCAGGAGTGAACCTCTTATTTTCTTTGTAGGCTCCACAAAAAAAAATAATTAACCACGAAGTACACGAAGGGCAGGAAAAGCCTCTGTGCTCTTCGTGAAAAAAACTTCGCGGCCTCTGTGGTAAAAATTATTTTTGCTGCAAATGGAACGACAAAACCTCACCCCCGACCAGGCCTTTCAGAAAGTTAAGCAGTACTGTGCCTACCAGGAACGCAGCCACAGCGAGGTAAAAGAAAAATTGTACAGTTTTGGGTTGTATAAAAAAGAGGTGGAGGAGATCCTTTCAAAACTGATTGAAGAAAATTACCTGAACGAAGAACGATTCGCCATCCAGTACGCGGGTGGAAAATTCAGGATGAAACAGTGGGGCCGGGTGAAGATAAAATACGCACTCAAACAAAAACAGGTTAGCGAATATTGCATCAAAAAAGCAATTAAGGCAATCCCGGAAACGGATTACAACCGTACCCTGCAGAAACTCTTTGATGAAAAACTGCGATCACTCCGTTCGGAAAAAAACATCTTCATTAAAAAAAGAAAAATGCAGGATCATTTGCTGCAGAAAGGATTTGAATCTTCGCTGGTAAGCCCGCTGCTTTCAACAATGTGATGCTGGCCGGCTACTTTAAACTATACATAACCACTCCTGCGGGTTTAATAACAACTATGGTATTCTTATATACAGTACCCAGCCCGCTATAGTCTGCCGGAAGAACGGCTTTACCCGCTTTGTTGATCAACCCGATCTTATCGCCTATTTGTACCTTAGCAAAGCCCTTATCAAAATCAGCCACATCTTTATAAATAAACCCGGTTAAGGCGGTTCCTTTATTGTCCAGCAATCCCCATTTGCCATCCCGCATGGCCCAGACCCTGTCTTCACTCACCGGCCTTATGTTTTTATAATTGAAGCCGATGATGATGTTTCCTTTGTTATCTACCAGTCCAACCTTGTCTCCTTTCATCAATGGAAATGTTCCGTTGGCCGGGTTGCCGGCGCCTTCATACAGATTATTGTCAATGGCTTCTCCCTTTTTGTTGATGAGTTTAAATTTACCATTGCTTTTTACTACTGCGGTTCCTTTGGTGAAATTTCCCACCTCGTCGAACTGAACCGGGATCACCACCGTGCCCATCGTATCAATAAAGCCCCATTTACTCCCGCTTTTAGCTGCTGCCAGCCCGTCGCTGTAATCGGCCAGTCCATCCCACAGTTTGGTGCCAAGCTTTTCACCCTTCCGGTTATAATAACATTGCCCGCTTCCGTCTGAAATGATCATACGCCCATTGATGCATTTACCACCCTCTTTGCCGTAAATACTCACCGCTTCGTTGCCCTGTTTGTCTAAATACACCACCCGTGATGGATAACCGGTGCTTACACTTGCCGCCAGCCCTTCGGAGTATGGACCTTTATAAACAGTAGCGAGGTCTTTTATTTTTTTAAATGTCTTGTCAGCAAGATAGGGAGTGCTGCTGCTGTTTTCCTGCAGGGCGCAGATGCCTTCACTGAAATTGATGGCCGTGCTGTAACCGGTGCTGTTCAGTTTTTTGCCGGTATAATCATAAAAATCGTAGGTAAAGAGTTTATTGTGTTTGGCGATAAAAATTCCCTCCTCGTTAAAGTCGCCAGCTTCGGTACAGGGCAATTGTTTTTTAGCGCCGGTTGCGGTGTTGATAATTTCCACGCCGGCATCGTAACTGATCTTTAAGGAATCTTCATTGGCGGCAAAGTTGGTGGCGTATGACTTAATGCCGCCCTCAGAAAAAGTTTTCAGCAGTTTGCCGTTGTTATCAAATACTTTCACTTTGTCTGCATATATGAAAAGGATCCGGTTCTTCCCCCGGGCTATGGTTGCTGCAGAGTCGGCAGGAACGATTACTTTCCTGTTTTTATCCATCACGGCATACTTCCCCTTTTGCCGGTAGTACATCTTGTCGTTGAGGGCAGCAGCAATGTAATCGTATTCGGCTTTCATGATCAGTTCGCCCCTGTTGTTTATCATTCCGTATTTGTCATCCTGCGTACGGAAGATCATATTGCCGTTATAATCCGTGCTGACATCTTTGTATTCAACCGGCAGCACCAGCTTCCCGGTACTGTCGATCACGCCTTTCTTTTTATCGATGGTCACCACAAACAACCCCCCGTCGTTATAATATGAGATATAATGATAGGGTGCCGGCGTAAGCTCTTTTCCTTCTTTATTAATGAGCAGCATTTCGCCGGGATAGGTAACAGTTGGTTTTCCTGCACCGCCCGCCGTTCTGCTTTTTTTAAGTGCCACCACCGCATAGCCTTTATAAAATGTTCCCGCCTCCTCATATTTTACCGGGATCACCACCTTGTTGTTCTTATCAATATACCCCATCTTGCCGGCCTCCACCGGAGTGATGGCAGCCAGGCCGTTGCTGAAATCGGCATAGTTATAATAAGATTCCGGGATCACCACTTTCATGTTCCTGTCCATGTACCCCATCTTGCTTTCTTTTTTAAAATTCATCAGGCCTTCTTTCAGGGCGCCCAGGTACTCATATTCAACCGGGACAACAAGATTTCCCTTTGTGTCAACAGCGCCCCACTTAAAACTTATATCTGCTTTTTTTTTCACAACAGCCAGCCCCTCGCTGAAGCGGTCAATGTCGTAAAAAACGGCATCGGTGATGAATTGCTGTGTTACCGCATTGTAAAGCGCCATGTTGTCCATTGTGTCTTTCACTTCATACACACCCGGTTCACCGGCATTAAAAACCGTTTTGTAAATGAGGGGAAGAATGAATTTACCACTGCTGTTAATGAGCCCGTAACGGGTTTCGGTTTTGGCATTATAACCGCTGCCAATGGTTATGCTTTTATACGCATTGGCAAACCCGTCTTCATTCCGGGTGCCGGCTGTATAGTCCTGGCAAAGCGCAGGTGCCATTACCAATGAGTATAACAGCATCAACGGGCATCTCTTTTTCATAAAGGGAAATTTCTGCTATAAATGTAATAAAGGGAAGACGGTAAAAAATACCTTGTGCTGGGTATATTGACGGGTTCATGCAAAAAAACCACATACAACCCGCTACCCGCCGGCGCAAACCGGTTACTCATCAAGTAATGAATCCCTTTCGTCAAAGGGATTTTTCTTTTCCTATCAACGCTGGTTTATTTGTGTCATGAACGGCCGGTGCTGTTCATCATTATTCAACTAAAACAATACGTCATGAAAGCAATCATCAGTAAAGCCATGATGCTGGTTGCGGTAGCAGCAGCGCTTGTTTCTTTTTCGCCCCGTTTCGGTGGCGAAGGATTTGAAATACTCCTCAACGGGAAAGTGCTGCTGCAGCAATTCGGCAAAGACATGAATACAGTAAAGAAGCTAAACCTGAACCAGGTTTCGGCCAATGACCGCATCACCATCCGCTATCACCACTGCGGGCATATCGGTAAAAACCGGGTGGTTACTGTTAAAGACGGAAACGATAAAATACTGAAACAATGGCGCTACAAAGACAACGAATCGGCATTAAGCGAAATGCTCTGCAGCACGCAGGATATCATCACGCTGAAAAAAGCCGGGACCAGCGTGTTCAGGATCTATTATTCTTCCAGCGAATTACCGAATGGGCGGATGCTGGCTTCCATAAGCGTTGGAGAGAGTGAGGTAGCGGTAAAAAAGTGACCCCACAGAAACCTGTAAGGTTTTCAAAACCTTACAGGTTTTTTAAATGCCGCAGGTCTTTTTCGGGATGCTTGCCGGTGTAGCGGGAGAAAAAATCAATGATGTTTTTAAAATCAGCTGATTCCTCGGTGCCCGGAATAATAACATCGCCCAGCACCAGCTGTTTGTTTTTGAAATCGAGCGCCACGGGCAAAATGGGTACCTGCGCTTTTTTGGCGATGTGATAAAAACCGCTGCGCAGTGAATCTACCCGGGTACGGGTGCCTTCCGGTGCCAGGGCCAGTAAAAAATATTCGTTGGCATCAAAGAGCGCAGCTGCCTGGTCAACAACGCCCTGCTTGCTTTGCCGGTCAACCGGCGTGCCGCCCAGTTTGCGGAGCAGCCAGCCCAGCGGCCCTTTGAACAGCTCCTTCTTACCCAAAAACTTTGCATGAATAATGTTGAGGTGATTGCGTGCCGCAAAGCCCACCATTACATCCCACATGCTGGTATGCGGTGCCACGGCCAGTACCATTTTTTTATGCTGATAGGGGAAGTCCCCGGATATCTTCCAACCCGATAGTTTCCAGTATATTCTCAGCAGCAAGCGAACCATACCGGTAAGGTAATAAAAAAAGCGAACCGGGCCGGGGAAGGAATTTCCAGGCGTATTCTGTGTGGTTCAATTTTTAAATTAAGATACTACCAGTTTTCACGTTTCTTTTTTACATTTAAAGACACGATCGCTATTGTTATATAAACCACCCGGCTCAATCATGAAGTCAGATTATGAAATTGCCCAGGAGGCAACCATCCGGCCAATCACATCCATTGCCGCTGAAATGGGACTACCGGCTGATATGCTGGTTCCTTATGGACATCACAAGGCCAAAGTAAACATCCAGCAGTTTAACCAGGAAAAGATATCCGCGTCGAAACTCATTCTTGTATCTGCCATTACGCCTACCAAGGCGGGTATTGGTAAAACAACCACCTCCATCGGCCTGTCGGATGGGTTGAAAAAACTCGGAAAGAACGTAGTGCTTGCCCTCCGTGAACCTTCGCTGGGCCCCTGCTTTGGTATGAAAGGTGGCGCCGCCGGCGGCGGCTATTCGCAGGTGATCCCCATGGAAGAAATCAACCTTCATTTTAATGGCGACTTTCATGCCATCACTGCGGCGAACAATACACTGGCTGCCCTGCTGGATAACTACCGTTTCTATAACCGCGGCAAACCGGAGGGCATTAAAACCGTGCTGCTGAAAAGATGCCTTGACGTAAACGACCGGGTACTCCGGAAAATCGTAACAGCGCTGGATACACCCAACAACGGCATTCCTTCCGAAACAGGTTTTGTTATTACACCGGCCAGTGAGATCATGGCCGTACTTTGTTTATCAGAAGGACTGACTGAGCTGCGCCAGAAGATTGATGACATACTGCTTGGATTCACCTTTGCAGGGAATGGATTTACGACGAAAGACCTGGGCGTAACGGGCGCCATCACGGCACTGCTGAAAGACGCCATCCAGCCCAACCTGGTGCAAACGCTGGAAGGAACGCCGGCGATGATTCACGGCGGGCCCTTTGCCAACATTGCGCATGGATGTAATTCACTGATGGCCACAAAAACAGCGCTGCAGTTTGGCGACTACGTGGTAACAGAGGCGGGCTTTGCCTCCGACCTGGGCGCTGAAAAATTCTTCAACATCAAATGCCGGAAGGCCGGCCTGCAACCGGCCATGAGCGTGCTGGTAGCCACATCACAGGCTTTGAAGCTGAGCGGCGGTGCTACAGAAAAAACAATGATGCTGCCGGATAAAGCAGTACTCACAAAGGGGCTGCGGAACCTGGAAAAACACATCTCCATTCTTAAATCATTCGGGCAGCGGGTACTGGTTTCGCTGAACCGGTATCACTTCGATACCGACGAAGAAATTGCATACCTGCGCAGCTGGTGTGCCGAAAGAGGAGTTTCATTTGCGGTGAACGAATCCTTCCGGCTGGGAGGCGAGGGCGCACTCGAAATGGCGCAGGCCGTGGTTGATATTTGTGAAACAGCCCCGCAGCCCCTGCAGCATACATACAATACAGAAGATGATATTGAAACCAAGATCCGTAAAATTGTAACAGGTATTTACGGCGGCAAAGACGTGGTGCTTTATAAAAAAGCACAGGAAACACTCAAGAAAATTAAAATGCTGGGGCTGGAACACCTGCCTGTATGTATGGCTAAAACACAATACAGCTTTACGCATAACCCGGCGGTGAGCGGACTGGATGGCGATTTTAAAATTGACGTGGATGACCTGGTGATCAGCAAAGGCGCCGGGTTTATTGTGGCGGTGTGCGGCGAAATGGTGCGCATGCCGGGCCTGCCCAAAGTGCCACAGGCCAATTTTATTGACGTGGTGGATGGAAAAATCATCGGGGTAAGCTGAGGAACAACATACCGGGAAAACAGAACCTGCCGCCGCTGTTTATTGCTTTGGTTTTTGATATCTTCCGGGTATGAAAAGAACCGTTTTCTTTTTTATTCTCCTGCTCTCTGTCAGCGCCCGGGCCCAAACCAATCAATACCGTATCATCGCCTATGCCACGGGCAAAGCGGAAACGATCAAACAATACCCCATTGATAAACTCACACACATCATCTACAGCTTTTTAAAAATCAAAGGTGACACACTGTCCTTTCACGACAGTGTCCAGGAGAATTCCCTGAAACAGCTGGTTGAACTCAAACAAATCTACCCAAACCTGAAGATCATGGTTTCCATCGGCGGCTGGAGCGGCTGTTCTTTCTGCAGTGATTTGTTTGCCGATTCGGTTCACCGGCAAAATTTTGCGAAGACAACCGTCGCACTTTTCAAACAATACGGGATCGATGGTCTTGACCTTGATTGGGAATACCCTGCCATAGAAGGATACCCGGGACATAAATACGACAGCGCTGATAAAAATAATTTTACGAGGCTGCTGCAGTCGCTGCGCAGGGAGATGGGAAACGATTACCTGCTCACGTTTGCGGCCGGCGGATTTATAAAATACCTGGAACAATCCATTGACTGGAATGCGGTGATGCCGCTGGTTGATTTTGTAAACCTGATGACGTATGACCTGGTAGGAGGCTATGCCACGGTAACCGGCCATCATACCTTATTATATGATTACCGCCCCGGCCAGGAAAGTGCGGCAAAATGCGTGAACTGGCTGCTGGATAAAAAAGCGCCTCCCGGTAAACTGGTCATCGGCGCCGCCATGTACGCAAGGGTTTGGGAGAATGTGCCGGATACCAGCCATGGATTATATCAACCCGGTAAATTCAAAAGGGGTGTGGCATTCTTTGATTTTAAAAATTATTTCAGCGATACCTCGGGCTATAAATATTACTGGGACCGGAAAGCTAAAGCGCCTTATGCATACAATACATCGCAACAGCTGTTTGCCACTTTTGATGACAGGCACTCAATAAAAGCAAAAACAAAATTCATCCGCCGGAAGAAACTGGGAGGGATCATGTTCTGGGAACTGATCCAGGACCTGAAAGAAAACGGGTTGGTGGATGAGATGTACAAACAACTTCACTGATCCCGGAAATAAATTAATTTACGGCAATGAAGAAGATAACCTGCATTCTATTCCTTTTTATTTTACCGGCAACCCGGTCTTTTGCTCAAAAAAGCCCGGGCAATCCTGTACTCAACGGTTGGTATGCCGACCCCGAAGCGGCCATATTCAACAACCGGTACTGGATCTTCCCCACATATTCCGACCTGTATAGTAAACAGGTTTTCTTCGATGCCTTTTCTTCGCCAGACCTGGTAAGCTGGACAAAACACGAACACATACTTGATACCGCTGCCATTAAATGGGCAAAGCGTGCCATGTGGGCGCCGGCCATTGTTGAAAAGGATGGAAAATATTTTTTATTCTTCGGCGCTAACGATATACAGAACAACAATGAAAATGGCGGCATCGGAGTAGCGGTTGCTGATAAGCCCGACGGGCCTTACAGAGATCACCTCGGCAAACCGCTGATCGATAAATTTTACAATGGAGCGCAGCCCATCGACCAGTTTGTTTTTAAAGACCGCAACGGGCAATACTACATTATCTATGGCGGCTGGCAGCACTGTAATATTGCCCGGTTAAAAAATGATTTTACTGCTGTAATTCCTTTTGACGACGGCAACTTGTTTAAAGAAATTACCCCGAAAGGATATGTGGAGGGGCCGTTTATGTTTATACGTAATAATAAATATTACTTCATGTGGAGCGAAGGTGGCTGGACCGGCCCCGATTATTCCGTAGCCTATGCCATGGCCGATTCTCCCTTCGGGCCCTTTGAAAGAGTGGGCAAAGTGCTGATGCAGGATCCCGCCGTAGCAACCGGTGCCGGTCATCATTCCATCATGCATAACACTAAAGAAGATCTATGGTATATTGTTTATCACCGGCGGCCATTGGGCGAAACCGCCGCCAACCACCGCGTTACCTGTATTGAACCGCTTTTCTTTGATGAAAAGGGTTTTATCAGGCCCGTTACCCTCAGCTTTACCGGCGTGGAGCGGCGACGCCTGAAACCATAATACGCACCATTCTGTAATTAACATAAAAGCCTTGAAAAAAGTCTGTATATTTATCGCATAGTGAAAGCCGCCAACACCATATCAACAAAAGCAAAGCTGGTACGTTTTGTAACCGCTGTTTTAATGTGCGGCTGCCTGCTCTTTCTTACGGGCATCAATTTCTTTGTGTACGGAAGCGGCAAGCAGGTTTGTATGGTGGAACAACAGCCGGACAGCGACGAACCCGAAGAAAAAGCACCGGAAAAACCGGTAGAGGAAAAATCATCCAATACCAGCAATATACAGGAAGAATATGTACACGAGCTTCACCTGCAGCAGGGATTTGCAGCAACAGGAGAATCGTTGAAATACAATTTACTTGACGAGGCAAAACTGGCCATCGTTCACTTTGAACTCACTTCTCCCCCACCCGATCTTTAGTGTTCTCTCACACAGCAGGTCCATGCGCCTGATCATTCCGAAAATCACCGGATAAATTTTTGTAACCGTAACATACCGGCATGCTGTACTGCTTGACGGCCATGTTTATAAACAATCTTATCATGAGAACACATACCAAAGAATTTTTCGACAACCTCACTCCGCACCAGGCATATGATGTATTGAAAGAAGGCAACCGCCGCTTTGTAAAGAACCTGAAAATAAACCGCAACCTGCAGCAGCAGCTGATGGAAACAGCCAAGGCCCAGTATCCCTTTGCCGTGGCGCTCAGCTGTATGGACAGCCGTACGGCCGTGGAACTGATATTCGACCAGGGCTTCGGCGAAGTATTCAGTATCCGTATTGCCGGCAATGTAATAAACGACGATATACTCGGCAGCATGGAATACGCCTGCAAAGTAGTGGGTTCCAAACTCATCATGGTGCTGGGCCATACCAAGTGCGGTGCCATCAGGGGCGCCTGCGACGGCGTGGAGCTGGGCAACCTTACACCGCTGCTGGAAAAAATAAAACCGGCTGTTGAATCCACCCGGCCCTATGGCTTTGGTGAGCACAATCATTTGTTTGCCGAAAAAGTGGCGTACACCAATGTCATCAATTCCATGGAAGAGATCCTGCAGCGCAGCGAGATCATCAGGAGCTTGTGTGAACAGGGAAAGATCGGCATCGTGGGCGGCATGTTCAGCCTCGAAAGCGGGCGGGTTCATTTTGTAAGGGAAGTACTTCCGAAAGAAGCCCCCGAACCTGTGCTGGTCAGCATGGCGGGTTAATTCATTTTTTATAGAGAAACACATCATATCATTATTGAAGTGACTCAGCACTGATTTCGTCCGTACTCTATACTTTTTGCATTTAGCCAAAGCCGGGGCCGCCAGGTCCCGGTTTTTTATGTGAACCGTAAGTCGTTACTTTATACAACACTTGTTTAAATACCCGGCCAATGATCATTGCCATCTGTATTGTTTTTATCCTTTGGTATGCAGCCATCGCACTGGAGCATCCGTTAAAAATCAATAAAGCGGCTACTGCTTTGGTGACGGCGGCGCTGTGCTGGTCGTTGTTTGCGCTGCTTTCCGGCGATGCCCATTCGGCTTCGGAACACCTGGGCACACACCTACTGGAGGTTTCGGGCATTTTATTTTTTCTGATGGGTGCCATGACCATTGTGGAGCTCATTGATGCACACGATGGATTTTATATTATTACCAGCCGCATCAGAACCACCAATAAAAAAAAGCTGGTGTGGCTGCTGGCATTCTTCACTTTTTTTCTTTCAGCAGTGCTGGATAATCTTACCACCACCATTGTGCTGGTGTCGCTGCTGCGCAAGATCATTGCTGATAAAGAAGAACGGCTGCTGTTTTCGGGGCTGGTGGTAATAGCTGCCAATGCCGGCGGGGCCTGGTCGCCCATCGGCGATGTAACCACCACCATGCTGTGGATCGGCGGGCAGATCACAGCCGGCTCCATCATCATTCAGACATTTTTACCCAGCCTGGTCAGCATGCTCATCCCGGCGGCGCTGATCAGCTGGCGGATGAAGGGCAAACTCAAACAATTAAACGCACCGGAAGAGCAGCCGGTTAATTTTAATAGCAATGCATCCGAACGCAACCTGGTGTTTTTTGTTGGCTTGTCCTGCCTGCTGTTTGTTCCGGTTTTTAAAACACTCACACACCTGCCTCCTTATATGGGTATCCTGTTCGGACTGGGATTAATGTGGGTGATCACGGAGCTCATTCACAGCGGAAGGGATGAAGAAGAGAAAGGATTGCTTTCAGTGAATCACGCTTTGCGCAAGATTGATACGCCCAGTGTATTGTTCTTCCTGGGTATATTATTAAGCATCGGGGTGCTGCAGGCTACGGGCGTGCTGAACGAACTGGCGCTTGCCATGGATAAGGGCATTGGTAATATTTCCGTCATCACCCTTTGCATCGGCCTGTTGTCTTCAATAGTTGATAACGTACCACTGGTGGCCGCGGTGCAGGGGATGTACCCGCTGGATCAGTACCCAACCGGTCATTATTTCTGGGAGTTTTTGGCTTATTGTGCCGGTACGGGAGGCAGCGTTCTTATCATTGGTTCCGCAGCAGGCGTAGCCGCCATGGGTATAGAGAAAATAGAATTCTTCTGGTACATAAAAAAAATAAGCTGGCTGGCAATCATCGGGTATTTTTCCGGCGCAGCAGTGTTTATGCTGCAGCATTACCTGTTGAGATAGAATCGCCCAGGCTCAAATAAAAATATAAAAATGCGGGATGCAATTAGTTAAAGAACCAGTCATTGACATCCCCCGTTCTTAATTCTTCATTAAAACTCAGCGCTCTTTGGATACCGTGGGAATGGAATTACGTCCCGGATATTTCCCATACCGGTTACAAACTGTACCAGGCGCTCAAAACCAAGCCCGAAGCCTGCGTGCGGACAGGCACCAAAGCGTCTTGTATCCAGGTACCACCACAGCTCTTCTGCGGGGATATGCATTTCTTCCATGCGTTTGGTGAGTTTGTCCAACCGCTCTTCACGCTGGCTGCCCCCAACGATCTCGCCAATGCCGGGAGCAAGAATATCCATAGCAGCAACGGTTTTTCCGTCATCATTCTGGCGCATGTAAAAAGCTTTTATCTCTTTCGGGTAATTGGTAAGTATAACCGGTTTTTTAAAGTGTTTTTCTACGAGGTAGCGTTCGTGTTCCGATTGCAAATCCGTACCCCAATCCACCGGAAACTGGAATTTCTTCTTGGCATTTTTCAAAACTTCAATCGCTTCCGTATAGGTCAATCGCTGGAATTTATTTTCCACCACAAATTTCAGTTTGTCCAGCAATCCGAGTTCACTGCGTTCCTGAGTAGGTTTTTGTTTTTCTTCTTCTGCAAAACGTGCATCTAAAAACTG
>DMRT01000301.1 GCA_003455235.1 Chitinophagaceae bacterium | reverse complement strand
CCTGGCCAAAACGGTTGAATATTTTCAGGTAGTGAAATTCCACCAGTCCCACCGGTATCGCCTTCAGCGCATCATTCAATCCATCACCATTCGGTGTAAAGGAATTGGGTACATAGATCTCTGGTCCCCTGAACACCTTGATGGAAACACTGGCGGTGGAGATGCATTTGTACCTGTTAACAGCCTGTACGGTATACGTAATATCCCGGTCGAGTTTAGCGACGGGATTTTTGATAAAGGGATTATTCAACCCATAGGTTGGCGACCAGCGGTAATCGGTGAAACCACTGTTCAGCGGTTCGGTTACATTAAGTTGCAGGGGCTGGCTGATGGCCGACGCACTGTCGGCGCTGATTTGGATAGGAGCCGGTTTTGCGAATGTGATGGTCACTTCATCTTCGTTTGCGGAAATGCATCCCTTTGCATCGGTTACTTTTAATTTATACCGGATGGTACCGGAAGATCCGGGATAATTAACCACGGGATTGGATATCGCCGGGTTACTCAGGTATGTTGACGGTGCCCATGAATAACCAATTCCTCCGCTTCCTTTGAGTGTAAAGCTTGTTGTACCGTCACAAACAATGGTGTCGGCACCGGCATTGGCCCAGGGAGCCGGGTATGCTTTTATTTCTGCCGGGGCAATCGTACTGCATCCGTTTATGTTGGTTGCTTTGATATAATAAATACCAGGTTTCGCTTTGGACGGATCCGGGTGAGGCAGGGTAGCTGATGCATCCAGCCAGTATGTGAACGTTAAGGCCGATGATGAACCAGCGGTAACAGAAGCTGCGGTAAGATCAAAGGTATTCTCCGCACAAATGCCGGCTGTTGTATTGATCTTTAAAGTAGGGGGTGGTACAGCTGTGAAATCCTGTGTTACCCGGATGCCGCTGCAGATTCCGTTGACCAACGCAACGATGCTGTAATTTTTTCCTGCCGACAGCCCGGTAAACTCACCGGTGCTGTTGGTTCCAATCAGTGTATTGCCATCGTACAATTTGTATACAACGGAAATACCTGGTGCCGGCGCCGGGTTAACAGCAGCGCTCACCGATAAGGAAGAACATCCGGGTACAATATTCAATGAGTAACTCACTCCCGGGCAATAGGAAGAAAGGTCAAAGCTGGCAACAAAACCATTGCCGCTGGCGTATAAAACATTTGTTGCCGGGTTGTAAGCTAGGTCATACACAGCATTGGCGGCATTACCCGGAATGGTGATATCCGGCGCTGCATTGTCATCGAAGGAAGAGCCATTGAAGCTGTAAACTTTGATGGTTCCGTTTGATGAGCCGGTAAAAACATGACCACATCCATCGGTTACCACACCGCCCTGCATCAGCAATTGATTGCCGGGGAGCACCAGTGTGGCGCAGGCTGCTGAACCATCTGATTTTTTGAACGCTTTCAGGTTGCGGCCATCCCAGTAAAATAAATACCCTGTATTCACCGCAATGGTATTGCTTGAATTATCGATGCCTGATAAATACGGACGGTTAACGGGTTCATGAAGAGCAAAACAACCGGTGGTGGTGTTCCACAAAACATCATGATGATTAAACGGTAAGCGGTGCCGGTATAATTTATTGTCTTCTCTCGGGTCGAGGATCGACGTAGAGAAGATGCTGTACAGTTCAGTGGTAGCCGGATCGATTACCAGGTCAGAAATATCGGTATTACCGGTATTAATGCCTGTAATGTTCATCGGGTGAAAGCTTTGCGAAGCCGGCGAAAACCGGATCAGCTCGGTGTTGGACGTACTGCCCGCTCCTGTTCCGCTTCCACCTGCAATATAGATCTGCGGGTTGCCCGAATTACAGGTCCATGCCATCTTCCAGTTTTGCGTAAAGGATGGATCCGGATCGGTTATGTAATTATCCCAGGAGCCTGAAGCATTAAGGCGGATGATGCGAACACCATCGTCATTGATTCCCTGGCCCAGGTAAATATCGCCGGTTGTTTTATCAATCACCCAGCCTCCATGTCCACTTCCGAATTCCCAGCAGGGGCTTCCCAGTGATCCGTCGAAGGTCCATTGCAGCACACCCTGTGCGTTGTACTTGGATAATTTTTGCACCAACCCATTGCCGCCACCGGTTACATAAATGTTCCCGGCAAAATCAAAATCGATGTCTCTTGCCTTGCCGGCATCAGATCCCGAGAGCCCGCCGGTTCCGGAAACAAAGGGATCGATCACCAGTTCTTTTTGTTTATCATAATTGGCCGGGAGTTTAAAACGAACGATGTTGTTGCTGAGGCCGAACGGGGATGTAAACCGTTTCGACCGGTCGTCTGAATAATAACATTCCGCCTCGGAAACAGATATGCTGCCAATGGAGGATGTAATGACAAGGTTTCCATTTTTATCCTGGGTAAACGTTTTTACATCGCCCCCGTATTTTAACTGAACCCGGCTTATATCGGCTCCCGGCTTAGCGATGATGCTGTATTCAAAACCGGCAGGCTTGCTGTCGTCAAAAGAATACAGCACGTCAATCCCGGGATACAATTCTTTATAAACCAGTTTGCGGTATATGGCCGCTTTTTCTTTCAGATACCAGTAGGTGATATAGCTTTCTGTTTTTTCTTCCGGTACTACAAGGGCATGGGGGTTAGCGTTCAGCCATTGCATGCTGATGGTGCGGTTTACGGTATTGGCTTTGTCAATATCTTTTTGCTTTAATCCTTTTTTCAACAATTGCATCCGTTCGGCGGGAGATACCTGTTTTACTTCCCGCTGAAGATGAATGATGCCGTTTTGTGTGAACAGGACGGGCATCCCGGATGCTTCGTATGCATACAATATCCTGCCCATGCCGGTAAAGCCGGGAAGTTCTTCCTTATACTGGCCGATATTCTGAATGAAGGAACCCGTTGTGCTGAAGAGATTGCTGTTCTTTTGAGAAACCAATGCAGGGGATGCAGTTGCATGGGGGTTTAGGTTTGCCACCTGGGCAATGTTATTCCCACAAACAAGCAGAAGAGGTATTAATAAAACGATACTCAGAAGGATTCCTCCTGAATTCTTGTGACAGGTTTTCATGCAGGCTGAATAACGTATTAAAGGTAGTGCTTATTTCACGAAAAACGCCCCTTATTTTTATTAAGGGGCGTTGATAAATTGTTGAGATTGAACTTAGATGCTCAGTGTTGCCAGCACATCATTCATGCTGCGTACCGCATCGGCGCTTTTATTAAAAGCAGCCTGTTCATCGGCATTGAGTTTATAATCCACGATCTTCTCCCATCCGTTTCTGCCAATCACTACCGGAACACCGATGCAGATGTCTTTTTGGCCGTATTCGCCATCGAGGTAAACACAGCAGGGATACAGTTTCTTTTCATCCCTTACAATGGATTCTACCAGGGCAGCTCCGGCTGCACCGGGTGCATACCAGGCTGATGTGCCCAGCAGGCCGGTAAGGGTAGCGCCGCCAACCATGGTATCGGCCACTACTTTCTTCAGGGTTTCTGCATCAAGGTAATTGGCAACAGGTGTTCCCTGGTAGGTTGCCAGTCGTGCCAATGGTATCATGGTGGTGTCTCCATGCCCGCCCACCACTACAGCCTGCAGGTCGGTTGCGGTACATCCCATGGCAGTAGAAAGATAATATTTGAAACGGCTGCTGTCGAGAATGCCTCCCATACCGATGATCCGGTTCTTGGGCAGACCGCTCGACTTGAGCGCCAGATAAGTCATGGTATCCATCGGGTTGCTGATCACAATAATAATGGCATTGGGTGAATGCTGCAGGATATTTTGTGTAACTGTTTTTACAATGCCAGCATTGATGCCGATCAGTTCCTCCCTGGTCATGCCCGGTTTGCGGGGGATGCCGGAAGTGATCACGGCTACATCGGTTCCGGCTGTTTTGCTGTAATCGTTGGTGCAGCCCACGATCTTGGTATCAAAGCCAAGCAGGGTGGCTGTTTGCATCATATCGATCGCCTTGCCTTCGGCAACACCTTCTTTGATGTCGAGTAAAACCAGTTCGGTACAAAGTTCTTTACGGGCAATATTGTCGGCACAGGTAGCTCCCACAGCGCCGGCTCCTACAACAGTTACTTTCATTTATAGATGTTTAAAGTGGAAAAATTAATGTCGGCGCAAAGGTAATTAAATACGGTTTCCTGAAAACTGATTTTACAGGATTTCAGCAATCTTTTCCAGTGGAACACTGCCGTCGAAGGACTGCACAAAGCGACCTTTTTTATCGTACACAAAAATGGCCGGGTACGACCTTATCCGGTAAAAAGTACCCAGCATATATGCCGGGTCACGGCCCATGGTAATGTTGGGGCAGGAGGCAATATGGTAATCCTCATAAAATTTCCGGAGATAGGAATATTCCAGCGGAGAGGCCATGATGATCTGTGCTTTTTTGAACAGGCTGATCTTTGCCACCAGTTCCCGGGTGGTATGCTGGCAATGATCACAATCGGGGCTGAAGAGCATGATGATGACAGGCTTCTTCCTGGCCAGGTCTTCTTTGCTGAACCGGGTACTGTCGGGTAACCGGGTAATGGTAAACGGCGGAACGGTCGGGAAACGAAGGTAGAGGAGTGAGGTATCCGTCTGCGCCCATGCACAGGCGGCTGAAAGTAAAAGACTGACCGTCAGAACAAAACTTTTCATCCGTTTGGTTTTGGTAAAGCTAACGGGTTTATATCATATGCGGTTGTTAAGCACAATGGGTTTTTGTTGCTGCGGGATTTCGGATTTAGGCCCAGTATCGTTACTTTTGCAGCCTCCCGAAAAAAATCGGGCTCATTATTATGGCAACAACAGCAGATATGCGTTCAGGGCTTATCATCAAAGTTGATGGCAGCCTGTACAGTGTAATTGAATTCGGACAGAATAAAACAGCCCGTGCCGCCGCAAAGGTTTGGGCCAAGTTAAAAGGAGTGGATAACAGCCGCACCATTGAAGTTACCTGGAACAGTGGTGAAACCATTTTCCCGGTAAGGGTAGAGAAAAAGCCCTACCAGTTCCTTTATAAGGACGATACCGGCTACAATTTCATGGATAACGAAACCTTTGAGCAGATTGCTGTTCAGGAAGAAATGGTGGACGCCCCCAAATTCCTGAAGGAAGGACAGGAAGTGTCGGTGCTGATCAATGGCGAAACCGAACTGCCGATGGGTGTGGAGCTGCCCGATAAAATCGTGCTGATGGTAACTTACAGCGAACCCGGCATGAAAGGCGATACCGCCACCCGTACCTTAAAACCGGCAACGGTTGAAACCGGAGCTTCGGTAAACGTTCCCCTCTTTGTAAACGAAGGGGAACTGATCCGGGTGAATACCAAAACCGGCGAATACGTAGAGCGGGTTAAGGACTAAATAATCAGAAAGAGCATAAGATAAAAATGGGCATTTGAGCAATCAATTGCCCATTTTTACTTTCAGTAATTTTACTGAATTTCGCCCTTTTTTGGGCTTTTTTCGCCCATTTTAGGCCCATTTTCGCCCTTTTTAGGCATATTTTTGAATTTTTGATTGCAGTTATGATTAATCTTACCCTATCTTAGCAGCCGGTTTCAATATCAAAACTTAACCATCAAACCAAGCACATGGACATCAAACAAATTCAGGAGCTTGTAAAGCTCATTAACAAAACCAATATAGGCGAAATAACCATTGAAGAAGAGGGTGTAAAAATCACCGTTAAGCAGAAAAAAGATCCGGTTCAGAAAATATATGCAGGTGGTGCCATGCCTGCTTCTTACCCTTCGGCCCCCCCGGCACCTGCTACTGCCGCCCCGGCTGCTGCTCCCCCCGCACCCAAAGCAGCTGCCGAACCCAAAGCTGATAATCTTGTTACCATTAAAAGCCCGATGATCGGTACCTTCTACCGCCAGGCAGGCCCGGGTAAACCCATTTTTGTTAATGTGGGCGACGACGTGACCCCTGGCAAAGTGGTATGTATTATAGAGGCCAT
>DMRT01000202.1 GCA_003455235.1 Chitinophagaceae bacterium | reverse complement strand
GGGCCTTAATCCACTTACAACGGTACGGGAAGGCTGGTCGGGCACCGTGTTTCCTACTGCCGGAAGCTGCCAGGGTACAGGGGGAAGCACCCGCTGGGTAAATGCACAACATACCATGCCCTACCTGGCTGGTGTGTCCAATGTGATATTCCGGTTTATTTTCGGAGCGGGAACCACCTGTAATAATTATGATGGATTTGCCATTGACGAAATCGTGATCGGCGAAGCCCCACCCAACAACGCTTCCTTTACCTACTCATGCACCAGCAGTAATTCGGTTACGTTTACCAATACATCCGCTCACTGCCCGTCGTTGCTGTGGGATTTTGGAGACATCGCTTCGGGCCCCAACAATACATCGACACAGCAAACACCCACCCACACATTTTCTGCACCCGGAAAGTATACCATCCGCCTGGATGTAACGGGCCCCGACAATGGCTCTTCCACCACCACACAGGATATTTATATACTCGGCCTCACTACCTCGCAGATTGGCTTTAATAACTGCTTTGGTGATAAAACGGCTTCGGCCACCGTAAATGTCATCCCCGTAGCAGCATCTCCGTTTATTTATTCGTGGAACAGCAACCCCGTTCAAACCACGGCCACAGCCACCGGGCTGGGCGCAAGCATTTACACGGTTACTGTCAGCGCAGCAAATAGTTGCCAGTCGAACGCCATTATCATCATTGGTGAACCAGCCAAACTATCTCACACGGTTACTGTTATTCAGCCGGGATGTTCATCACCCACCGGTACCGCTACGGTAAATGAAACCGGCGGTACGCCACCCTATTCCTATACCTGGCTTCCATCCGGCGGAACCGGGCCAACGGCTACAGGCCTGACCGCAGGAAACTATACCGTAACGGTTACAGACAGCCGTTCGTGCACCGAAAACATTCCGGTAACAATCGTAAACGCATCGGCTCCTGTATTAAACATCATCAACACACGGAATGTCACTTGCTTTGGATTGAGCGATGGAGCCGCCACGGTGCAGGTATCCGGGGGCAACCCTCCTTATTCATTCAGCTGGAACAGTATTCCGGCACAAACAACGGCCACCATTAACAATGTGCCGGCCGGAAATTATACGGTGACGGTTACAGACAACAACGGTTGTTCTGTGGCAACTTCGGTAACCCTTACCCAGCCCGTTGCCGGCGCTTGCAACGATGTATATTTTCCCAACTCCTTTACACCAAACGGTGATGCAAAGAACGATGGGTTTGGCCCGCTGGGAAACGTAGGGGCTATCAGCAATTACCGGCTGCTGGTATACAACCGCTATGGCGAACTTGTTTTTAGAAGCAGCGACCCTTATGAACGGTGGAATGGTTTTTACCGGTCAAAGCAGAACAGTCCCTCATCCTTTACCTGGGTGGCAAAGTTCACATTCAAAAACAGGATGCAACGAACTGAAAAGGGAACGGTTATACTTATCAGGTGAGGTTTATACCAAAAACTCCTGCCTTTTATTTTTTTCCAGGATCCTGAAATTCCGCTCCACCGGAATTCTTTCCGGGGGAAAATCGTCGGACTGTAATTCAATCCTTCTTGTAATATCTCCCAATGATGAAAGACGTTCAAGCGTATAAGGGATGGTATCCAGGCCCGAAGCAAACTTCAGGATATAGCTGTAAATAGCAAACAAACTACCCGCCATTACGGTGGAGCTGTGCAGGTTTTTTGACACGATCAGCGAAACCGCAACCACAATCAGCACCATAATCTCCATAAACCCGAAATTCCACGCTTCTTTGTCGGAGATGCGGACCTGCCATTTCCGGAGGTTGTTGTAATGATGTTTGATTGCAGAGTGATTGCCTTCAGCAATGATGTCCACCTGTTTTTCCAGCTCATCATTTTTATTCTTGTTGAGCTTTCTCATCCGCTTTCCATACAGCATGCCGATGATGGTAACCGGGACCATAATGGCCAGGCAAATACCTACCACCACCTTATCGTAGAAGAATAAAATAATCAACGAACCGAAAATATTGTAGACCGCTTCGATCACATACACAAGATCATGTTCTAAAAAATCAACGAACTCCCTGGCCAATGTTGAATGTGCGCTTAACTTTGAAACTTCGATCTTGTTATACCGGCGGCTCAGGAACTTTGTGACCAGTGAGGTATAGATGGCGGTATAGGTACGGGTATCATACATATGCCGGATGGTGCCTATGAGTAAATAAGAAAGATGAACAACCGTAAGAACAACAAGTCCCTGGTAACTTCCCTTAATCAGCCCGTTAATGGCTTCACCAAAAAAATAAAAGCGCAGCAGGTTGCCGAGCATTTCCAGGGAGAATAATATATAAGTGATCACAAGCTGGTACCTGTGTTTCATCATCAGCATGCGTAAAATCTGAAATTTGGACATAGTTCATTCCGTTTGATTCCTGAATCATCTGTTTAAAAAGCCCCAAAAGGACGATGAATTGTAATGTTTGTGCTACGCAGCTTCAGCAAAGTAGCGGTGGTTAGTAAGACGGGAGGAAAACAGGCGGGTTTAATTGTGCCGGAGGCGTTCACGCTCGGTCACCGAATTGTTCGGGGTACCGGAAACAAATCCACGACAATTAGCCGCACCGCACCGGCACTCAAAGGGCTCCATATGTTCATCCAGGAAGTCTGCGTAGTTAAGAGTTAGTTCTTCGCCTTTTTTAATATTCCGGGTGGCATATACATTGAGCCCTTTATAGGCGGTGTTGGCGTCGCAACTGTGGTTTTGTGGTGCCCATCCGGCCGGATTATCGTCCCACAGCAAAAATACTTCATTGCTGAGAGGATAAGCGTACTTTCCAAAGGTTTCTTTTTCCTTAACACTCCACGAAGATTCAACATATCTGCGGGTTACGATGCGTTGGCTTAGTTCTTCTCCCCTGAAAATCACCTCGTTCTCGTTTATATTCTGATTTGCATATATACCATAGCGTGCTATGGCATTGCCTTTCATAGTATATTTTTTTTGCCTGCGACGATGGCGGGCAACGCCTTCATCAATTATTTTTTTAAGAAAACCAGCCTGGCCGATCCCGTCACATTTTAAAATATAATCGGCCGAACCTTCGTAACCGTCTTTATAAAATACAGAGCAGGTGAAATTTATTTCCAGGAAGAAGATTTCATTCTTTTCATTTACCCTGAAATCGAGCCGGGCATAGCCCACACCGCCAAAGCCCTGGAAGATTTGCAGCGCCGCTTCTTTTAATTGCTTTTCCAGCACCGGGTCGTTGCAGGGAATATTGGCCTCCGGATGAAGCTCAGAGGTTTTCAGGGAATAGGTTTTAAACTGGAAGCCCCCGGGAAAAATATATTCGATCGGTTTAAAAACAGAGCAGCTCTTTCCTTCCAAAGCATCGGCCACCAGCATCACGGTAAACTCTCTCCCGCTGATATATTCTTCCACCAGCAGCGGGCCGTACTCTTCTATGATTGATGCGCATTTCCGGATCAGGTCTTCTTTATTATATACGAGGGAATGATCATCCACCCCCAGGCTGTCTCCGGCCTTGTCCGGCTTCACAAACAGGGGATATTGCAGGTGGCTGCATTCGGTTTCAACATCATCGACTGAGCTGATCAGCGCAAAGGCAGGCGTCTTAACGCCGGCTGTATAAGCCACGTATTTCATCAGGTCCTTTGGCGGGTCATAAAGCAGGGAGGTGGGGCCGGTAAAAGGAAGGTCCAGTAATTCCATGAAATAGATTACATCTACAGAAGGAACACTCCATTCCAGGTAACCCTCACACAGGTTTACAAAAACATCAAAATTCTTTTTCTTAAGCTCTTTCAACTGCCGGTAAATCGTAAGCTTATTCAGCTGTACGTGTTCAAATACGGTGCCGGGCATTAAATGACTGAGATCCCGGGGGGGATCGTAATTTTTATAATCTACATCGGTGGTGGAGTAATCGGGTTGAAGAACACAAACTTTCATATTCATTGTTTTTCCGCCGTCATCAGGAAATCCCTATTGACCCTTTGCGTTTGAGCGCTTTTGCGGAAGCCTTCTTTCGTTGATAGGCATCGTTTATGATGGCAACTACTAACTGGGTGAATGTTTTGCCGCTGATACGCAGGATGGCCCCGATGGAAGTGTAGTCTTCGTCTTCGCTCAGTCCGCACTGTGCATTCACTTCCAGCACATATATCTTACGGGTATCTTTATCCATTCGCAGGTCAACCCTGGTATAGCCTTTTCCGCGGGTGGCCACAAAAGCATCCCAGCTTATCCGTTTTATTTCTTCGATCAGTGATTTGTCGGGTAATTCGTATTCGTAAAAATTTCCCTGGTCGGGCATGGGTTTTTCTTCTTCATAGATTTCCCACAACCGGTCGAAGCTGAGGAATTTTTCGTGATCCGGGAGGGAAGGATGGAAGATCCGCTCAACCGGCTCATATATTTTTGCTTTGCCGGGTTTATCATGCGAACCAACGATCAGAACAGTATACTCGGGTCCGTTGATGAACGATTCGGCTACGATGCCATCGCTGGTCAGCTGCCAGCCACGGTATCCCTCGAACATCTGCTGAACCTGTTCATTCAGTTCTTTGGTATTGTTAACCACGTTTCTTACACCAACGCCCATGCTGCCCCCGGAAACGGAAGGCTTTACAATCACCGGGAAGCCAAGTTTTTTTATGATATCGCCGGTACTCTGTTCCCTGGAAGTAATGGCTTCCCAGGGCGCCGTTGGAACGCCGGCTTTATCAAAAGCCTGCTTCATGGGGATTTTTGAAGTGGTGATATGGTAAAAATATTCATCGGAGCCGGTATAGAACAATCCTTTCTCTTCAAGCAGCTTCACTACCGAAATGCCCGGGGTGCCATTTACCTCATCGCCATCGCAGAGGTTGAACACCAGGTGAAGTTTATTATCCTTTTCGTTCTTTTTGGCAATGTTTTCTATAACGGAAGCGTAGTTGCTGATGGTAACGGGCTGCCATTTCCATTCTACATCCAGTTCATTGAATGTTTTGGTGTATTCGGCGATGCTTTGTGAAAAGTCGTAGTA
>DMRT01000051.1 GCA_003455235.1 Chitinophagaceae bacterium | reverse complement strand
GTGCGCAACGAATTCGAGCGCGGCGAGAGTCAGCCGTTCCCGGTGCTGGTGCAGCGCCTCACAGCCGCCGCGTTCACCGTGCACAACTACGGCAAGCCCAATATCGGCGCGCGCAGCGACATCGAGAACGTGAATATCGAGCGCCTGCAGGCGTTCTACAAGCGCTACTACCAGCCCGACAACGCGGTGCTGCTGGTCGCTGGCAAGTTCGATCCAGCCAAAGTCCTCGGCTGGGTGGCGCAGAGTTTTGGCGCGATTGCGCGTCCCACTCGTGTGCTGCCTACGCTCTACACCGCAGAACCCATGCTGGCACCGCTGCTTTCAATATCAACTGTGCTGGCGGTTCCGGAAATGCGTACATCGGAAGCGCCGCTGAGATTAATCATGAGGCTGCTTACTTTCACGGCTCCTTTAAAGTCGCTGGCGCCGGATAACTGCATATCAAGCGAAGAAGATTCAATATTTCCCGTTACCACCACATCGCAGGCGCCGGAGGCATTCAGCTTTTCCAGTGTTTTGAACGACACATAGGCTTTCAGTTTGCGGTTCTTCCAGCTGCCGTTCTTATCCCATTCATACCAGATCTTCAGGGTGCCGTTTTCAATTTCGGTTTTAATCCCTTCCTTGAATTTTTCTTCGGAAGCACTTACCGCAATCGCCACTTCGTTGCTCTGCGAAAGATAGAGATCGATGCCACCGGAAACCTTGATGGCTTTGAAATCACCAGTCAGGCTGCGAACCGAAGCATTCGGATCCACCACCAGCGTGTTCTGTGCATGGGCCATAAAAGCCGTAGCCGACAGGAACAGGGATATCAATATATTTTTCATATTGCTTGTATTTAAGGGTTATGCTTTTTTAACCATGCCGCCGCTGTTCACATTCAAGTCGCGGATAAGGCCGGCGCCTTTGTAGCGGATGCCGCCACCGCTGTTGGCCTTGGCGCTGAGTTCTTTGTTGATGGTGATCTTTACCTCACCGCCGCTGCTGGCCTGGGCATCGCAAAAATCAACTGCCATGTCGTATCCTTTGAAGCTGGCGCCGCTGCTCACTTCCACTACCAGTTTATCTGCACTGCCGGAGATGTTCAGTTCCGAACCGCTGTTCTGGTCCACCACGATCATCTTTGCATTCACCTTGCCTTCAAATTCCGAACCGCTGCTGAATTTCATGTCGAGGTTATCAGCCGTCAGATCACCTTTTACCGTTACCGAAGCGCCGGCAGAGCCGTGCAGCTTCTGCAGGGTTTTAAACGATACGTATGCTTTCAGTTTGCGGTTCTCGTGTTTGGTCCAGGTAACGCCGTTGTTATCGTAATAAATTTTCAGGGTGCCGTTCACCACTTCGGTTTTGAAACGCTCCAGGTATTTTTCCTCGGATGCACTCACGGCAATCGACTCTTCATTACCCTGGGTAATGTACAGATCAACCCCGCTGGAAACAGAAATGGCGGTAAAGCTGCCATTCAGGGTACGGGTGGTTGCTTTGGGATCGGCAATGGTATTGTCCTGGGCAAAAGCTGCCAGGGAAACCAGGCAAAAGAGGGAGAGAAACAGTTTTTTCATCTTTTTTGTTTTTTAAGAGTGAAGATGAACCCCCGACCAAAGCAACCGGACCGGGGGTGATCTGGCTGCTTCAGCAAGGAAGATTCATGGCTATAATACCTGTTTATACGCAGCACGGGAACTATTTGTTACAGGAACCCGGAAAAAAATTAAAAACTCCCCTACCTTTGTGCTCAACAGTTCTTTTAACCGCCAGAATTTCCGGGGTGCTTTCCACCATGTTCCGACAAGTTCAACATGACAGGGAGGCTGAGATGATACCCGTATAACCTGAACAGGATAATGCCTGCGAAGGGAGAATGCTTCCATTCCGATGGGAGCCTGCTATTACGACCCATCCCCCGGCCTCCGGCCAAATTTCAGTACATGAAAAAATTAGTGTTCAGCATCGCCTTTACCGGCATTGCCTCCCTGCTTTTTGCACAAAAAGAAAAGAAGTTCAACGATACCACCCTGTTGCAGCCGGTGGAAGTGCAGGCTATACGGGCGGCAGAAAAAATGCCTTTTGCCAAAACCGATATCAATAAAAAGGAGATTGAAAAAAACAACCTGGGGCAGGACCTTCCTTTTCTGCTGAATCAAACGCCATCGGTGGTTGTGAATTCCGATGCCGGCAACGGGGTGGGATATACCGGCATCCGCATCCGCGGCACCGATGCCACCCGGATCAATGTTACCCTCAATGGCATTCCCTACAACGACGCCGAAAGCCAGGGGACTTTTTTTGTTGACCTGCCCGATTTTGCTTCCTCGGCCGGCAGCATACAGGTACAACGGGGTGTGGGAACTTCCTCCAATGGTGCAGGAGCTTTTGGCGCCAGCATCAACCTGTCGACCAATGAGCTGAACAAGAAATTTTATGCATCTACCAGCAACAGCTATGGTTCATTCAATACATTCAAAAACAATATCCAGTTTGGCAGCGGGCTGCTGGGCAAGCATTTCACGATAGATGGAAGACTCAGCAGGATAAGCAGCGATGGATACATAGACCGGGCCAGTTCCAGCCTGAAATCATTTTACCTGAGCTCAGCATATACCGATGATAAGAATTCGCTCCGGCTGAATGTTTTTTCCGGCAAAGAAAAAACCTACCAGGCATGGAACGGCGTGCCGGAAAACCTGCTGGCCGGCAACCGCACCTACAATTCTGCCGGCACTGAAAAACCCGGCGACCCATACGACAATGAAACCGACAACTACACACAAACCCATTACCAGTTTTTTTACAACCACAAATTCAACAATTACTGGAAAGGCAACGCCGCGTTTTTTGTAACCAGGGGTAAGGGATATTATGAACAGTACAAAGCCAATAAAAAACTGTCGGATTATGGATTGCCGGATTATTTTAACGGCACCTCCACCATCAAACGTACCGACCTGGTGCGGCGGCTATGGCTGGATAATTATTTTTACGGCAGCATCTTCTCCCTGCAATACCAGAAATATAAAACGCAGCTTATCATCGGTGGCGGGTACAATGCCTATGATGGAAAACACTATGGCGAAATAAAATGGGCTGCGGTGCAGGCAGCCGTACCGGCCAATTACCGCTGGTACAATCTTACTGCCTATAAAAAAGATTTTTCGCTGTACAGCAAATGGACGCAGCAGCTGAACAGCCATTGGCAGAGTTTTGCCGATGTACAGGTACGCAGCATCGGTTACCGCATCCATGGCTTCCGCGACAACCCCGCCCTGGAAACAGATGAACACTATACTTTCCTCAATCCAAAGCTGGGCATCACCTATTTCAATAAGGGATGGCAGGCATACCTCTCCTATGCACTGGCAGGCAAAGAGCCCAACCGCGATGACTTTGAAGCGGGCACTAGCCAGCAACCAAAGTCAGAACGCCTGCACGATGTGGAGCTGGGTTTTGAACGGAAAATGAGCAGGACTTCTTTCGGCGCCAACCTGTATTACATGTACTACCGGAACCAATTGGTGCTTACCGGTAAAATCAATGATGTGGGGGCATATACCCGTATCAATATTCCCAACAGTTACCGGGCCGGCATGGAACTGCAGGGCAAGGCCATCATCAGCAAGTGGATGAACCTGGCCGCCAATATAAGTTTCAGTGAGAACAAAATCAGCAACTTCACCGAGTACATCGATGACTACGACAATGGCGGACAGCAAACAAAGTTCTACCGCAAAACCGATATTTCATTTTCTCCTTCGGTGGTGGGAGGCGCTTCCATCAATTTCATCCCGGTAAAGCATGCAGAAGTAAATCTCATCAGCAAATACGTAGGCCGTCAAAACCTCGACAATACATCGCAGCGCAGCCGGAGCCTGAATCCTTATTACCTGCAGGACGTACGGCTTAGCTATTCCATCGAAACCAGGATGGTAAAAACAGCCAGTATTGTTTTACAGCTGAACAACGTATTCAATAAAAAATATGAACCCAACGGGTACAGCTTCAGTTACATTTATGGAGGAGAACTGACTACAGAGAATTATTATTTCCCGATGGCGGGGATGAATTTTATGGTGGGGGTGAATCTTAGGTTCTAGATGCAGGGTACATCTCCCTCCACCCGTTCATGCCGCCCTGCAAATTTTTTACATTGGTGAAGCCGAATGTTTCCAGCATCATACAGGCCTGCATGCTGCGGTTTCCGCTGCGGCAGTAACAGATTACTTCTTCGGTTTGCCATTCGGCAATGTCGTCGGTTTGCATGGCCATGATCTGGCCTAATGGTAAAAAGGTTCCACCGATATTGAACTCGGCCCGTTCATCGGCCTCCCGCACATCCAGCAGGTTGAGTGTTTCGCCGGCATCCATGCGGGCTTTCAGTTCATCAAGAGTAATTATGGTCATGGCAGTAGTTTTTTCTTTTCGGCAGCAGCACTATCGCTGGGATATTTCATTACCGGCGAGATCCACAGGTCCATTACCTGGCCTGATTGAATAAAGCGGGGCGCTCCATCGGCATCCCGTGTTTCA
>DMRT01000273.1 GCA_003455235.1 Chitinophagaceae bacterium | reverse complement strand
CAAATGGTTTCAATTTTTCCGTCTTCTGATAAGGCAAAGGGACCGGGAGTGCCGGGTGGCGGTGGTGGCAATAAAGAGCCGATCGCTTTCAATACATTCGTGGCGTCGCTGTACTCCGGTTTGTCCCAGATACCGATCACCAGGCGGCCCCCTTCTTTCAATACACGCTTTGCTTCCGACAGGGCATGGGTGAAATTACCGGCGTACTGGAAAGAGTTGAAACCGGTTACCACATCAAAACTATTGGGTGCAAAAGGCAATGCTTCCAGGTCTTCTTCCAGGAAATTATTTTCCGGGTTTCTTTCCCGGGCCAGTTCCAGCAGCCCGGGAGCGGCATCAATACCCACCACCTGTGCGCCGGCTGATATAGCCATGTGGCTGAACAGGCCCGAACCGCAACCGGCATCCAGCAGAATATGCTCTTCGCTGAGTTTGATCTGCTCCAGTGTTTTTTTATACAAGGGCAGAAAGAAGGGTTCAAAATACATTGACCAGTACTTTGGAGCAACGCTCCATAATTTTCCCTGAATTTGTTTAGTGCTCATTTAATGATATTTTATGTTGTTAAGAATGATAAATAGTTTTCGCATAGGATCATGGAATAAATTCCGGCAGATCCTGTCGTATTATTTTTTTGAAAAAATGTTGTCGCTTACTTTTCTGCCCTGCTCCAGGCCTGCCTGGATGCTGGGCACATAATGAATGCCTGCGTATAGCCTCGAAATGCCAGCTTCATTGGCAATGGCAGCAAAAGAAGTATAGGTTCTTGGAGCAAGCCCCATGTAATCGTATGTGTGATCAGTGAATGAATTGATATTGCCGAACAATTCCTGTAGCACACCGGCTGCAGCAGCAGAAAGGCTGGAATGCGCCGAAACATATTCCGGGTGTGCCGGGGTGCCGATGTATGCATTCCATGTATCAATACCCATCACTTCACGGATATAGGTGATGGGACGGACAAGCGTATATTGATATTTTGCTTTGAAGATGGCAATCAGTGCATCATTCACTGCAGCGCCTGTAACAGCATAGGCCAGTGCTCCTTCATCCAGTGAAGCTCTTTTTATGCGTATTACCTGTTGAACAATGCTCAGCCAGTGACCCGGGGTGGTGGCACCGGGCACGTCTCTCCAGAAAATAGCCATGGCTTTCTGTTCATCGGTAAGTACCTGAGAGGCATCATACACCTGTTTCGCCATTCCGTAAAATGCAGAAGAAGGGTCTGTTGAATACGCAACGGGAGGAGCTGGCTGTGTGGCGGTAATGCTGCCGGTAATCACAGTGCGGTTATTACCCCAGTAAGGAGTGGCAGGGGCTGCATAAGCGGGTGCCGTTGGCTTCCACATCCCTGCGCCGCCTGGTATTGAGTAAGCGCTGTTGGCATTTTTGTACCCATCGGTTTCGGCCCAGTTGAATACTGCGGTGGCAACATCTTTACCGAACTGTGCGGATACGTTAACCCTTGGCTGGGATTGGGTGGCAAGAAATTCCTGTGTTAATGCTGCTTCCAGTGAATCAATCACTGCTTTATCAGCAGCGCTGGCATTCGGAAAAAAAGCCCGGTTGATGGCAGCCATGGCGCCGTTGATGTTTGCAGGATAATAATAGTCTTTCGAATGACCGGCCGGAGGTAATCCTGTTAACCCGTTCCATTTAGAACGCCAAACAGAGTTTCCGGGGATGCCCGGGGCCAGTGATTCAAAAGCCGCCACACCGCTGTAAGAATAATACCTGGCAAAAGCATGGTTGGGAATACCCGTGGCATTGCGCATCAGGCGCAGCTGAACAGTGATCCATTTGTCCAGCACTTCGGAAGAATAAGAGGAAGCCTGCTCATTGTTGCTGCCGGGGTTGTCGCTTTTTTTACAGGAAAAAAGAAACAGGATTAATAAAAATAAGATGAGAACGTGGAGGACGCTGACGGACCTCAGTTCAAACGATGTTTTTTTTGTTTTCATTGCTATGTTTTTTTATTGATTGATTTTTAATCATTAATTTTTTTTGGTAAACCGGTAAATGGCTGTGTATTTCACCTCGGCTGTTTCTGTATCGCTCTGCGGCAACACAGCCGGCGCTTTTCCACCCACCGTGGCAATTCGCTGGATGTAGGCTACATTGGCAAATACACCTGTGGCGGTTTTGCCTGCCTTGGGCATCAGCAATAACCAGTCGATGCTGTTGGCGTTGCTGCTGGCTGCGGTTTTAGCCGGACTGAAGTGTTGTGCGAAAATGGAGTCCAGCGGTGACAATTGCCAGAATGGCCCGGCACCGTGGGTACCAACAATCTTGTTTCCGGCATCATACAAAGCAGCCTGGGGCGCCACAAACACCCATTCGTAAATACCGGGACTGCCTGCTTTTACCTGCGCTTTATATTTCTGTACGCCTTCGGCAAAGAAGGTGGCAACCCGGCTGTTGCCATTGGGCAGGTTGGCTGGAATATCAACAGCGGCCGGTATTACCATGCTTTCGCTTTCGTTGATGTGATAGGCAGGAGAACTCACATCAGCCTCCCTGTTTTTTTTACAGCTGCTAACTGCTGCTGTAAGCAGAACCGCCAGCAATAATGTTGTAACGGTTGATTTTAAATGCTTCATTTGTTTTTGTTTTAGATGACTGTTATACTTGTTATTGTTTACGCAATTGGGCAATGATCTTTTTCAGTTCATTGATTTCTGCCTGTTGTTCCTGGATGGCTTTTACCAGGGGAACTACAAACTCGGAATAGCGAAGGCCATACAGGTCGTTTTCATTTTTGGGTTTATCCACCCCGCTGAAATCATAGCCCGATTCTTTGGCTGCTTTCTCAACTTCCTGTGCAATGAATCCTGTTTGTATGATTTTTTCCTTTTCAAGCAGAGAAGAAGGGTTGCCCGCTCCGGCCATGCCATCTGCGGGTTCATGTAAATATCTGCTGAGCGATGAAACATCGAGCTGGTAAGTAACCGGCCGCAGCTTCATGATGAAATCAATTCCCTTTACATCTTCTTTTATATTTTTTTTAAAACGACCGTCGCTGATGTTGGTCCAGCTGGTATACCCGCCCGTTGAAATGGTGGATGTATTGCCGATCCTTACCTGGTTGCTGGCTGTGGCCCTGGCCGAACTGCCGATGGCGATGCTGTTGTACATACCCGTGCCCTGCACATTGCTTTCGGTACCCAGGAGGGTATTGTTCCATCCGTGATCAAAACCATACCCTGCCCGATAACCCAATGCGGTGTTGTAGTTGGATGCCGTGGTAAGGCTGAGGGAGAAATAGCCGATAGCCGTGTTCCCGGCCCCGCTTACATTTGCTTCCATCGCAGTATATCCATCTGCTACATTGTATAAACCGCTTATGTTCCTGTTGAGGGCGCCATAGCCGCTGGCAGTATTGTACGAGCCCGTTGTATTATAATACATAGCCGCAGAGCCCCCGGCTGTATTGTGTGAACCGGTGGTATTGCTGTACAGGGCATAGCCTCCCGATGCTGCATTATAACTGCCGCTGGTATTATTATAAAGCGCACCGGCGCCCATGGCGGTATTGATTGAGCCGTTTACATTCAGCAGCATGGCCTCATAGCCAACGGCTGCATTCCACTGACCCACCGAGTTAAAATACAGGGAACGTACACCTGATGCCGTATTATAACTGCCCGTGGAATTACTGCGGAGTACATCTGTGCCCAGGGCCGTGTTGCCATTGCCGGTTGTATTCGACAGAAGCGTATTATACCCGTGGCCCGTGTTGCTGAGGCCTGAGGTATTTACAATGCCCGCATTAATGCCGGCGAATGTGTTACCCGATCCGCTTACAGATAACACAGGCTTACCCTCAATGCGGTACAGCGAATCGGTGTTGATGCTTCCACCCGATACATCCAGGCGATAAGCGGGCGCTGTGGTACCCACTCCTACATTTTGTGCCGAGAGGAAGATGGCGCAGCAAATGAATACCTGCAGAAGAATAATTTTTTTCATGGCGTTATTTTTCAATCCGGGTGCAAACCTATGCTGTGCACCCAGCGGTTTGAATCAACCTTTTCCAAACGGCCGGTATTTTTTTTCATCCGGAAACTGCCCGGAAACTTTTTTTTGCTTCTGCTTTTTTCTATCAGGCAGCCCGGTATGATTAAAGGCAGGCCCGGGTTTCCCAACGGCAACAGCCACTGCGTATCGGGTTTTAAAGGGAAAATGTTGCAGGTTTAGTTGCTACCTTTAAGAGATCAAGTAATACACATCTGCCCATGCACAGGCTGTATATTTTCTCATTTATTTTTTCCCTGCTGTCCGTAGGCTCCCTGCCGGCACAGGAACTTTCTGAGAAAAAATTCACCGGTTATACCACGGCAAACGGTTTGTCGGATAATACCATTTCGGGAATGGCACAGGATGCCGCCGGGTACATATGGCTTTGCACCTATTCGGGTCTAAACCGGTATGATGGAAGCCGGTTCAAACAATTTCACAGTACCAACGACAGCCTTTCTCCCGCTGCTGAAGAGTTCCTGGGACTGAGCTGGCTGAATAAAGAAGAGATTGCTTTTTTCACCACCGGCCTGCACGTGGTGAATACCCGGACCGGTAAAACAGGAAATGTTTTTGTGCCCTTTGCCGATAAGCAATATGCGTATAAGTTCAACATGACTGTAGCTGCGTTAAGCGACACCAGCGGTGGCATCTTCCTGCTGACCCGTTCGGGCTTTTATCATTTTGATAAAACACACAAGCTGCTTTTCCGGTATGATTACTACCAGGGAAATAAAGTAACCACAGAGCATTTTGTATTCGGACGTGAACTGATGCAGCTGGATAGCCGGCGCCTGCTGGTGGTGGCCCTGGATGGACTTTACCTTTATGACAAAGAAAAAAGACAGTTTAAAAAAATGGAAGCAAAGGATGATCCTTTGTTTGCCGAATTTGTAAATTACCCCGGTACGGAATTTAAATTCTTTCAACCCGGACCCGGGCAGTTCTTTATACTACGATCTGATGGGGATACCCTGGTTTATGTAAATACTGCCCGTAACAAAAAGGTTATTTCCATACTTCCTTTCCAAAAGAGCATAACGGAATTCGGCTGGCGATCAAAACTGGTGGCTTATTCGGATACGGTGTTCTATATTACCGCCCAGCTTTCCGGTTTTTATAAGGCCACGCTTAACCCGGCAACAGGTGTCGTGCAGCTGGATCCCGAAAAATATTTTCCCACGTACCTGTGTCATACATTACTGGTGGACAAGGATAAAAATTTGTGGGTGGGTACCAACCGGGGTTTGTTCAGGCAGGATAATGTACGCTCACATGTGGAACTGGCAAATATTCCTCCTTCGCTGGAAGACAGTTTTCCCGGCATCCGCATTCATTCCATATTCGCTACCGATAATAAAATATATGCAGGCACCCGCTCGGGCGGGGGGTTACTGGTGTTCGATAAACAAACCATGAAGTTTGAGAAGCAGACGACACTTATTAATGAAGCAGCCGGTTTACCGGTATATAAAATCTCCTGCCTGGCCCCACATACGCTGCTGTTAGGTACCGGCGGGCCTTTGCTTGTATATGATGAGCCTACGGGCAGGCAAACAAAATTAATTCCTCCCGGCTGGGACAAAGGCTTCTGGACAAATGAACTCTACAAAGACCGGCCCGGTAATATGTGGGTGGCTTCTGCAACCACGTATAAGTACCACATTGCTTCCAAACAGTTCTCCGTGATCCCGGGCAGCCAGTCGATGCCCAGCATTCCAGTGGGCTTTGCAGAAGATACATCCGGTAATATCTGGATTGCCGGGCATGGCATTGTACGGTACAATGCAAAACTCAACAGCTTCGACCGTCAGCTTGATTCATTCCCTTATATAAAAATGCCCGATAAGCAGGTAACAGCCATGCTGATTGATCAACAGAATACGATCTGGTTCAGTTGTGCGAACAACGGGCTGATCAGTTATAATATAAGCAGCAGAAGCTACCGGCACTATACCCGCCATAATGGATTGCCCGATGACAATATTGCTTCACTCATTATTGTGGGCGAAAAATTGTGGATCGCTTCCTATTCGGGCATTGCCTGCATGGACCTGCATTCGATGCAGATAAAAAAATTCGGGAAAGACGAAGGCATACCGGAAATGCCGATCCTGCGGGGATCGAAATTCTTTTATGATGCGCCTGCCCAGCAGTTGTACCTCGGATTTTACAATGTTATACTCCGCTTCAATCCCAATGCCATCATCAGCCTGTCGGCAAAGCCTGCTGTATTTGTGGAAGACATTACCCTCAATGGGCAGCGGCATACCTACCTGCCGGGCAACCGGTTCAGTACATCGTGGACTTACAACGACCTTGTGCTGAACATCGGCAGTATTAATTTCTCTGATGGCCACAGCCAGGGATATGCCTACCGCATTTACCGCAATGAACAATCGCCCTGGCAGCAGTTAGGCAGCCAGTCGTCTTTCAGCATTTCCAACCTGGCACCGGGTACGCACCGTATCCAGTATAAAGTGTTTTCGCTCAATAACCGCTGGCCCGAGCAGGTGAAAGAGATTGTGATTGAAGTGCTGCCGCCTTTCTGGCAAAAAGCCTGGTTCCGGCTTGCCGTGCTTGCGGTGTTGTTGCTGCTGCTGTACCTGTTCATCAGCTGGCGTACTCATATAGCCCGCAAAAAAGAAATGGAAAAAACAAGAATTCAGCAACTGGTGGCCGATGATTATAAAAACCGGTATGAACTGGAACAGATCAGTAATTATTTTTCTTCCTCCCTGACCGGTAAAAAAAATGCGGATGATGTGTTGTGGGATGTGGCCGGCCACCTGATTGGCCGCATGAAATACGTAGACTGCATGATCTACCTCTGGAATGATACCAAAACAAAAATGATCCAGAAGGCGGCATATGGGCCCAAGGGAAAACCGGAATATATTTCATCACAGGTATTTGACGTGCTGCCGGGCCAGGGTGTGGTGGGGCATGTGATGGAAACACGGCAACCGGTTCTGATCAAAGACACCCGCAAAGACAGCCGCTACCGGGTAGATGAAGCCTTCCGCCTGAGCGAGGTCTGTGTTCCCATCATTCACAACAATGAACTGCTGGGCATCATTGACTCGGAACATCACGAGGCGGATTATTTTACAGAACGGGACATCAAGATACTGACCACCATTGCCACCCTGATTGCCAATAAGCTTAAACAGCTTGAATCAGAAAAAACACTGGAAGTGAAACAACGGGAACTGGCCAGCATCAATGAACAGCTGGCTGAGGCCAAATTATCAGCCCTGCAGGCGCAGATGAATCCCCATTTTGTGTTCAATGCTCTCAACAGCATCAAACGGATGATACTCGATGGCGACAATGATACTGCCTCCCGCTACCTGAGCAAGTTTGCCCTGATGATCCGGATGACACTCACTCATTCCGGCGAAGCCTTTGTAACCCTCACCGAGAATATTGAATACCTGAAAACCTACCTGGAGATGGAACAGCTTCGTTTTGATGGTTCGTTTGCCTGGCATATTTCGGTGGGAAACAATATTGAAACCGAGGACACACTGATTCCGTCGCTGATGATGCAGCCATTGGTGGAAAACGCAATATGGCATGGGCTGCTTCCTTCCACTTCAGAGAAAAAACTGCGGATCGATTTCCGGCAGCACGAACATACCATGACCTGCATCATTGAAGACAATGGGATCGGGATCAGCCAGAGTATGAAAGAAAAAGAACTGCATAAGAAGAAGCATCATTCAGTTGGACTCGAGAATCTCCGCAAACGCATCAAGATACTGAATGAAAAATTCGGCACAGCCTGCACCCTGGTGATTACCGACCTGGCAGATGAACAGGAAAATAAAAGCGGAACAAGAGTAACCTTAACATTCATGATCAGTAATACATAAACAGTATGAAAGCAATTTTAGTAGACGACGAACCAGACGGCATACGCACCCTGCAGAAACTGCTGGCGAGGCATTGCCCGGCCGTGGAAGTGGTGGCTACCTGCAGCAATGCCGCCGCCGCCCGGCAGCAGATTGAAATACAAAAACCGGATGTTGTTTTCCTGGATATACAAATGCC